>JBKDZQ010000264.1:0-2303 GCA_047971325.1 Parahaliea sp. | reverse complement strand
CCGTTATTTTCTTATCCTTCGGGATTGCGTCGCACCATTTGTTCCTGACAGCTATTTCAGCGTTACATGTGCAGGTCCGATTCACAGATGCGTCATGTTTCCACAGATACTAACACCTCGTCGACTGACGGTACGGGCACGCTGTCATCAATACGAAACACTATTTCACCCGGATTGATAAAATCGCCGCTGCGCATGAATTTTTATGGTTTTCTCGAATTATGAACTACCGCGCCACCGCCACGGTGGCAATGCGATTGCGGAAATCTATTATGATGAGGCATACCCAGTCTTTCACGGCAAGGGCAAACCGGCCTCATTCGTGTGAATGAAATCTGCGGTCGCGAAGCGCTCGCCGCAGCGGTAATGGGGACTCAGTAAGCCTGAGATTGCCCTCCGTCAATCGGAATTACCGCGCCATTGATCAATTCAGCTTCGTCGAACAGAGGGCCACCAGTGCCGCGACCTCCTCTGGCCTGCCAAAGCGCCGCTGATCCCGACGACCCTGTCAAACATCTTGCTGTCGTACCCCGCAACCGAAGCCTGCATGCCATCGATGACAGAATTGTTGTAAAGGCCGTTGATCCACCCAAAGTGCTGCAGGCTATCGATCTCTATCTGCTGTACTGGCCCGCACCGGGTGTGTTTGAGCGCACCGTGGCAAACTGGCGCACGCTCGAGCACCTGTTGGCGGAAGGTCGCACCCGCGCCATCGGCGTCAGCAATTTCAGTTCGGGCAATCTGGAGCGGCTGGCCAGGCGGGTCACGGTCGTCCGCCCCGCGCGTATCTACGAGAATGGCGATAACTTCGATCCAGCCTCAGCGCCGAAGATCTCGCTGCCCTATCGGCGCTGGATCGCGGCTTGCGCGGCGGCCCCGGACCCCGATCAGGTCGATCCGGATACCTTCGGACTGGCGATTAAGAACTGAATGTTGGAAATGGAGGCTCGGGTCGGAATCGAACCGGCGTACACGGAGTTGCAGTCCGCTGCATGACCACTCTGCCACCGAGCCTTGGGACTGGAGCGCGACGCGACTGCGGGCTCCTGTTGAGGTTGGAGCCAGTGGCGCCAAGGCGCGCACTCTGCAAACTCCTGAACCTTCTGTACGATGCGTCAAGCACCGGGGATTGGAGCGGGAAACCGGGCTAGCATCTAGCAACCAACTCTTTGATTAAAAAGAGCTTTATTTAATTCCCACAACAAGAAAGGGCGCCATTATGAACTTATTCGGAGCGGCTGACAAGGGGCAGCCTTGTCCAACGGAACATGAGCCTGAAGCGGAGACGTCATTCCACAGGCAGGTGAGCCTGAACAGGCCGGTTTTGGGATCATCGGAGGAGGATGATCGTGAAACTCCACTCCCAACGGCTCCAGACCCTCGACGAAATCCGCGCTTTCCTCGCCGGCACCGCTCCCCTGGACTTCAAGGTTCTCCCGCCCGCAATGACGCCTACCAATGGCTCGAAGACACCCTGCGACAGCTCGGCTACCTGCGCCATGGCGCCGGCTACCAACGCCGTCGCCGCCACCTCGACAAGACCCGCCCCAGCCCGATCCGCCTCGGCGAACGCCGCAAGCCCTTCCCCGAGGGCCGTCCCGGCTTCCTGCGCGTCGACAGCATCCACCGGGGCGATCAGGACGGCATCAAGGGGCTCTACCATATCCACGCCGTCGACGAGGTCACTCAAATGCAGGTCATCGTCTGCGTGGAGCGTATCAGCGAGCGCTACATGCTCCCCGCCCTGGAACAACTGCTCGCGGCCTTTCCTCCAGTTATTTTGAAGGCCGGACCTGTCCGCTGGCGCGCGCAGCTACAACCACGACGGCAAGAGGGGCAAGCTGCAGGTGAACTACGGTCGTAAGCGCCAGAGAACCCGCCCCTTCAAATTACACACAATCCCCGGGACACTGAAGCCTCCCCCATTTATCGGAGGCTCTCCCCGTGAACATCCAGGATCATCAGAACGACTGGCAACAACACATCACCACCTGGCAAGCGTCGGAAAAGCCACAATGGCCAGCACGTCCCGCTCAAGCCAGCGTCCTGCTGATAGCAATACTGGCCAGCGGCTTGGCCCAGTCGGGCATGGGGTCCACCGGGGCACTCGAGAACCGATCCTCGTGAAGCGCGAACAGGCACACCGGACGGGGCCCGTTGCCGGCATCTTCCGCCGAATTATCAAACACGGTCATGGCAGCACAGCGCGGAATCAACCCCATCAGGTTGTGGATCGCACTGATCCAGCGCTCACGGATCGTGGCTTCCGGTATCGGGTGACCGCCCCGGCTGACCCGGGCCGC
>JBKDZQ010000263.1:0-2473 GCA_047971325.1 Parahaliea sp. | reverse complement strand
GTTACCCCCTTGTGCACTGTACGACGGGCAGCCCGCCCGGTGGCGCAGCCTGGGGCTGAGGTGATAACCAGGCCGGGGTGCGCACCGAAAAGCTCTGGTTCAATTTTACGCCTGACCGGGTGCGCTGGGCCAGTTACACAGGCAGGAACTTCACCGGCCACCAGGGGATCAGGCGCAAGGCCGCGAACCGGGGCAGGCGCTACCAGGAAATGGTGTTTTTGCAGCATTTACCATTCAAAATGAAGCGCCAGTATGTCCTACTTGACCACGGTTCGGCGCCACGATTTGGCGCTGTGGGACAGAAAAAACAAAAAACGTGTGGAATGGCCGTTGCAACGGCTGTCGCCAGCTACAACAGGTAAACAATCATGTCGAGACTCGCGCCCACTCTAGCCCTCAGCCTACTGGCCGGTTCCCTGGCCGCTTCGGCGCTGGCGCAACAGGCCGGGCCCCTTGAGGAGATCATTGTCACCGCCCAGAAGCGCAGCGAAAGCCTGGAGGACGTGCCCATCTCCATCGCGGTGATGGGCGGCGAGACCATCAACAAGACCGGCGTGCGACAGATGCGCGAGCTGGCCGAGTTTGTCCCCAACCTGTCTTTCTCCTCGGGCAACGACACCAATACCGCGGTGCGAATCCGCGGCGTGGGAACCAATACCCGCAACATCGGCTTCGATACCCGGGTGGGCCTGTACCTGGACGGGGTCTATCTGGGGCAATCGCCTGCACAGAATCTGGATCTCGTCGACCTGGAACGGGTGGAGATCGCCCGCGGCCCCCAGGGCACCCTGTTTGGCAAGAACACGGTGGCCGGGGCCATCAACCTGATCGC
This sequence comes from Parahaliea sp., assembly GCA_047971325.1. Lineage (GTDB taxonomy): Bacteria > Pseudomonadota > Gammaproteobacteria > Pseudomonadales > Halieaceae > Parahaliea. The sequence goes on along the minus strand of JBKDZQ010000263.1, from coordinate 1,641 downwards.
CAACAAGCCGGACGACACCTTCCTGGCCGAGCTGCGCGGCGAATACGGCAATCTCGACGCCTACCGGGTGTCGGCGGTGGTCAATGCGCCGCTGGGCGAGGGATTGGCGGCGCGCTTCGCCGTCAGCGACCAGCACCGCGATGGCTATATCCGGGATATCACCACCGGCACCGAGTTCAACGAGCGCGACGGCCGCTACTATCGGGGCCAGCTGCGCTACCGTAATGAGCGCCTCGACCTCAACCTGGCAGCCGACTACCTCGAGTCCGAGCGGGTCTCCTATTTTGGCGAGGCGCAGACGGACTGGTCCGGGACGGTCGCGCCCGACCCCTTCGCGCCGCGACGTGAGCAGATATCCAACAACATCGACAACGATGAAGAGCGCAAGGTCTGGGGCGTATCGCTGAGCGCCGAACTCGACCTGGGGCACAACTACAGCCTGCGCTCCATCACTGCCTACCGCGACACCGACTCGCGGCGCATCCAGGACACCGACCACTCGGCCTTCGATATCCTGCAAATCGAGTACCCCGACCAGTACGAACAGTGGTCGCAGGAATTCCAGCTCGTCTCCCCCGGCGACCGCCGCCTGCAGTACGTTGCCGGTGTCTATCTCTACGACCAGACAGCCAGGACCCAGCGGCAGCCTACCCTGGGCTCGCAGACCGACGTGCTGTTCAACGCCCTGGGAGTGCCGCTGGCGCCCTTCAGCAACCTGTTCACCGGCACCCGCCTCGACACCCGCGGCCAGGTGGACACCGACAGCTGGGCGGCGTTCATCAACGGCAGCTACGAGCTGACCGAGCGCCTCACTCTGGGCTTCGGCGCGCGTTATACGGAGGAAGACAAAGAAGTCGATTACAGCATGATCGGCGATGTGGTCTATGTGCTCGGTGTCATGCCAGTATCAATAACGCAGATTTTCGGTGTTGCCCAGGGTCCGCTCGTGGACGGGCGCACGGTGGCCCTCTATCGGGACAAGAAATCCTACGACGATTTCTCGCCGACCGTCAGCCTGACCTACGCCCTGACCGAGGATGTCAACGTCTACGCCAAATACGCCTCAGCCTTCAAGAGCGGCGGATTCAATGTGGATTTCGTGCCCCAGGCGGTGTTCGACTCCGGCCTGGACTTTGACACGGAAACGGTGGACGCCTACGAGATAGGGCTCAAGGGCACAACTCCCGATCGCCGCCTGCGCTTCGCACTCGCCGCCTTCCAGATGGATTTTGACGACTACCAGCTGAACCAGTTCGTGGAGCTGGGCAACAACCTGTCCGCGATCACTATTCGCAACGCCGCGCGCGTGCGCTCCCGTGGTCTGGAGGCGGAAGTCACCTGGTATCCGCTCCCGGCGCTGATGCTGCAGGGTGCTGTGGGTTACAACAAGGCGGAATTCGAGGACTTCCCCGGTGGTGGCAGCAGCCGCAATCCGGCGGGCCTGGGGGCGGACCTGTCCGGCAACCGGCTGCCGCTGGCGCCCGAGAGGAGCGCCGCCTTCGCCGTCCAGTACCATCACCCGGTGGCAGCCCGGCAGACGGAGCTGGTGCTGCGGCTGGACTGGACCTACACTGACGACAGCTACACCACCGAAGACAACGTCAAAGTGGCCGGTCCGGGGAGCAGCATCCCCTTCGGCCA
>JBKDZQ010000262.1:0-1952 GCA_047971325.1 Parahaliea sp. | reverse complement strand
TTTACGGTGGCAGGGCCAGGATGTTCATGGCGCCTTTCATGGATATCGAGCGCATAGAAGTGTTGCGAGGCCCCCAGGGCGCCGTGGTTGGAAAAAACACCAGTGCCGGCGCTATCAGTATCATCACCAAGAAACCCGGCAGCGAACATGAGTTTCAACTCTCGGCCGACTATGAGACCGAGTACGAAAGTACCACTTTTCAGGCAATCGCATCTGGGCCGCTGAGCGACAACTTTTTGGCAAGGTTGACGGTCAAGACAGAAGACATTGGCGGCTATGTGCATAACACCATGCTGAACCGGGACGAGCCCGATAAGGAAAACCTGGTCATACGCGCCACCGGTGTATGGCTCGCTTCGGATAAAACCACCGTGACAGGCAAGGCTGAATTTGCGAACTTTGATGCCGAGGGTTTTCCCTATAGCCGTATTGCCATGGGTTCCGAAGCGGATTCGGCAAAATACGAGCGACAAACCGATGGCGTGGTCATCAACGATTCGGACGAAACGCAAACCCTGACCACCAGCGTGACGGTGACGACCACCCTGGGCGACCACGACCTGACCTCGATTACCGCCTACAGCGAAGTGGATGCCGACTACCAGCTCGACGGTGATTTTGGCCCCCTGCCCTTTCTGGGCTTTCCATTCAGTGAAGACTATACGCAATATTCCCAGGAGTTCCGCTTCAACTCGCCGCTGGGCGAGAAGTTCGATTACATTGTCGGCGCCCTTTATGTCCGTCATGATCTGGATGTTTTCCGCCAAACCAATTTTTTCGCCCTGTTCGGAACGATCCATAACTCCTGGTACACGCAAAAATCCGACACCACCTCTCTTTACGGTCAGGGTACCTGGCATATCACACCGGATTTCGACGCCACCTTGAGCCTTCGCTACACTTACGAAAGCAAGGACGCCCAACTCAGGCGCGCGCAGATTCTCGATCCAGAACAGCCCATCTCTCTCGGCCTCACCGACCCCTTCGATGAAAAACGCTCCGAGAACCTGCTTGACCCGACATTGACCCTCAATTACCAGTTGTCCGACACAACAATGGTATTCCTGCGTTTCGCGCAAGGCTCCAAAGGCGGCGGTTTCGTCGGCGCCAGCCGCGAAGCGACCGTGGACACCTTTGAACTGGAGGAGGAGACCGCCACTTCTTATGAGGCCGGCACGCGCATAAAGACAGCGGACGGCAGCGTGTTCATCGGGCTCACCGCTTTCTACACAGAGTATGAAGACCTGCAGGTATCATCCTTCAACGGCATCACTACCGACTACGGCAATGCCGGCGAGGCCGAAACCCAGGGTGCGGAACTGGAAGTCTCGTGGCAGCTGAGCAGCTCACTGCGCTTCGACGGTTCAATGGCCTATCTCGATGCCAAATATACCTCTTACCCCGGCGCGCCCTGCGTTAGACCCCGTCACGCCATACCGGGCTGCATCGAGGATATCGCAGGCGCCCCCCTGCATAACGCGCCCGAATGGAGCGCATCCGCGAGCCTCAACTACAGCGTACAAATCACTGGCGGACTCCTATTCGACGGCACCCTGGGCGTGACCTATGAAGACGACTCCTACACCCATTCAACGCTAATGCCCGAATCTCTGCAAAAGAGCTTTGCCAAAGTGGATTTGCGCCTTGCGCTGGCAGCGGACAACGACCGCTGGGAGATCGCTTTCGTTGGCAAAAACCTGACCGACGAGCAAACCATTAGCCAGGGTTTCGAAACACCCTTCTCCGCCCCCGCCGGCGCGATACCGGACTACGACTCGGCCACAGTGTATCTCGACGTTCCAAGGACCTACACGATACAAGGCAAACTTCGGTTCTAATATGGCCTTTTCTGTCAACAGGCACGAAGCCATTTCTCGTTGACACACGAAGGGATGAATGTGGTGAGTCAGGTTGTCAGCGCAACACGGGATGAGCAAAGCGGCGCACAGGTG
>JBKDZQ010000261.1:0-8495 GCA_047971325.1 Parahaliea sp. | reverse complement strand
GCAGAACTGGCGCCAATCTCCGGGGTGTGGCAAACGGCCGTGGCGGATGTGGTATTCCAGGTCAAAGTAGTCGTCGTCGGCCCAGTAGGGGTAATCGAGGTCGAATGGCACCTTCACCAAGCGCTGCTTCAGCATCGGCGCCACGTGCATGCGGGATTCCACGTGGGCGATGATCTCCTTGAAACGCACGGTCTTTTTGCCCGGCACAGTGCTCGGGTCGAACAGGGCAATAGAGGTCACATGGGTCAGGTTGTGCTCTGACTCAATATACAGAAACTGGGCATCCTGGGGGCTAAGCTGTCTCATTGGGCATCCTTTGTCATTTTATTCTGCGGGCCACGCGACCTTGTCGCCCGCACTCCGGGGATTATCCACCAATTACGGCACCATACCCAAGCCCTGGCGCAGCCGGCGCCGTGAGCAACGCAACTCCGCCGCGGTTGGCGAGCATGGCGTGCAGGAGACAGACGCCCCGCACGCCTGCGCCTCAGTACAACAGGCTGTAGAGCTTGCGCTGGTATTCCGCCGCCAAAGGATCACCCTTGCCGAGGCTGGCGACGATGTCGAGGAAGGATTTTCTGGTGACGCCGTTGGCGTGATTGAGGTCGCTGCGCAGAATGAGAAAGAGGTGCTCCAGCGCCTCGCGGTTGTAACCGGCGCCGGTGTAGGCCACCGCCAGCTGCACGCGCAGCTCGGCATCGTCCGGCGATTGCTCCAGGCGCGCTTCCAGAGCCTCGACTTCCGGCGATTTGGCGGCCTCTCGCTTGAGGCTCACCATGGCCTTGAGCTGTTCCCAAGTGGCATCCTGGTCGACCATACGCACCTTGTCCAGCACTTGCTCGGCCTCGTCCAGGCGCAGGCTCTCGATCAGCGCCTGGGCGTAGAGCAGGGTGATCTCGTGCTCGTGAGAGGAGTCTTCCCAGGCCTGCCGCAGGGGTGTCAGCGCGGCGCCAAAATCTCCAGCGACCATGGCTTCCTGGGCCATTTGCAGCAGGCCGTCCCAGGGTCTGGGCAGGTATTTTTCCAGCATCTGGCGCACCTGGGCCTCGCTCTGGGCACCGGCGAAACCGTCCACCGGCTGTCCGTTCACCATCACCATCACCGTGGGCAGGCTGCGCACCCCGAACTGCTGGGTAATCATCGGCTGCTGGTCGGCGTTCACCTTGGCCAACAGGAAGGCACCCTGGTATTCAGCGGCAATTTTTTCCAGCAGCGGCATCAGTACCTTGCAGGGCTCGCACCAGTCGGCCCAGAAGTCCACCACTACCGGGCGCTGGTGGGACTCGTCGATCAGCAGTCGCGCGGCGTTGGATTCATCGATGTTGACCACCGTGTCGATTGCGGCATTCATGATTTGCGCTCCTCGCGAAAACCCAGTACATCCTGCATGTCGTAGAGCCCGGGTTTGCGCCCGGCCAGCCAGCTGGCGGCGCGCACCGCACCACGGGCAAAGGACATGCGGCTGGAGGCCTTGTGCGTAATTTCGATGCGCTCGCCCTCGGAGGCGAACAGCACTGTGTGGTCGCCCACCACGTCGCCGGCGCGCACAGTGGCAAAGCCAATGGTCTCGCGGTCACGGGCGCCAGTCTGGCCCTCACGGCCGTAAACCGCCACCTCTGCCAGATCCCGCCCGAGGGCGTTGGCAACCACGCCGCCCATGCTCAGGGCGGTGCCGGACGGGGCATCGACCTTGTCCCGGTGATGGGCCTCGATGATCTCGATATCCACCTCATCACCCAGGACCCGCGCCGCCATGTCCAGCAACTTGAAGCAAAGGTTGACACCGGTGCTGAAATTGGAAGCCTTGCACACGGCGGTCCTGCCGGCGGCGGCATCGATCTGCTGTTGCTGTTTGACGGTGAAGCCGGTGGTGCCGATCACCATTGCCGCGCCGTGCCTGGCGCACAGCGCGACATTGGCCAGGGTCGCATCGGGCACGGTGAAATCGATCAGCACATCGATGTCACCGATGACCTGCGCCAGCTCGCCACTCACGCTGACACCGTTCCTGCCCATACCCGCCAGCTCCCCGGCATCGGTGCCAATCAGGCTGCTGTCGGGGCGCTCCAGCGCCACCGCCAATTGCAAACCGGGGGTGGCCGCCACCGCCTCCACCAGGGTGCGTCCCATGCGGCCGGCAACGCCGGTAATTCCTACTCGAACAGTCATGGTTTCATATCTTCAAAAAAGCTCTTTACGCCCTCGAACCAACTGCTCTGGCGCGGCGATTGGGCGCCGCCACCCTGGCCGAGGCTGTGCTGAAAGTCGCGCAGCAGGTCTTTCTGTTTCTTGCTGAGATTGACCGGTGTTTCCACCACCGCCCGGCACAGCAGGTCGCCCACACTGCCACCGCGCACCGGCTTGACCCCCTTGCCGCGCAGGCGGAACAGCTTGCCAGTCTGGGTTTCCGCCGGAATCCTCAGTTTGACCCGGCCATCCAGGGTCGGCACCTCCAGCTCACCGCCCAGGGCCGCATCCACGAAGGTGATGGGCACTTCGCAATAGAGGTTCTTGCCGTCGCGCTCGAAGATGGGGTGCTGGCGCACCGACATCTGCACGAACAGGTCGCCCGCTGGCCCGCCGTCCGGTCCGGCCTCACCCTCGCCGGACAGGCGGATGCGATCGCCGGTATCCACTCCCGGGGGCACCTTGACCGACAGCGTCTTGCTCTTCTCCACCCGGCCGGCGCCATGGCAACTGCGACAGGGGTCGGCAATCGTCTTGCCCCGCCCCCGGCAACTCGGGCAGGTCTGCTGCACCGCGAACAGACCCTGCTGCATGCGTACCTGGCCCATGCCCCCACAGGTATTGCAGGTCACGGGAGAGGAGCCACGGCGGGCGCCCGAGCCGCTGCATTCGTCGCAGTTGGCCAGGGTTGGCACGCGGATTTCCACGGTGGTGCCACGCACCGCGTCCTCCAGGCTAATATCCAGGGTATAGCGCAGGTCGGAACCGCGCTGGGGGCCACCCCGCCCGCGGCCTCCACCGCCAAAAATATCGCCGAACACATCACCGAAGATATCGCTGAAACTGCTGCCGCTGAAGCCACCGCCGCCCATGGAGGGGTCGACACCAGCGTGGCCGTACTGGTCGTAGGCGGCGCGCTTTTCGCGATCCATCAGCACGTCGTAGGCTTCGGTGGCCTCCTTGAACTTGGCGTCGGCACCGGGATCGTCAGGGTTGCGGTCCGGGTGGTACTTCATCGCCACCCGCCGATAGGCTTTCTTGATTTCCTTGTCGTCGGTGTTGCGGCTGACGCCCAGCACTTCGTAATAATCGCGTTTAGACATGTTAGCAGTGGCCCCGCTTGCTCTGTGTTCACAAATGACGACGCGGGCACTGTGTCCCGCGTTGAATTCTGGGTGCTGCAGGGGCGCTTCGCCCCCGCCCGTGCTGGCGATCCGTCACCAGCACGGCTCCGTTGTGACGGACAAGTTACTTCTTGTCGTCATTCACCTCTTCGAACTCGGCGTCGACCACGTCGTCGCCGTCATTGCGGGCACTGTCATCCGTGGCGGCGGAGTCGGCCCCACCCCCGGCCGCCTGGGCCTGGTACATCTTCTGGGCCACGGGGCCGGTCGCTTCGGTCAGCTTGGTGGCCGCCGCGTCGATAGCGTCCTTGTCGTTGCCCTTGATGACTTCCTCGGCCTTGGCGATGGCCGCCTCGATGGCGGATTTTTCATCGGCCGTGGCGTGCTCGCCGGCTTCCTCGAGGGTTTTCTTCGCCGCGTGCACCAGCCCTTCGCAGGTGTTGCGCGCGGCGATGAGCTCCTCGAACTTCTTGTCCGCCTCGGCGTTGGCCTCGGCATCCGCCACCATCTTCTCGATCTCCTCCTCGGACAGGCCGCCAGAGGCGGTGATGCGGATGGACTGCTCCTTGCTGGTGGCCTTGTCCTTGGCGGACACGTTGAGGATACCGTTGGCGTCCAGGTCGAAGGTCACCTCGATCTGCGGCATGCCCCGGGGCGCCGGCGGAATATCCGCCAGGTCGAAGCGCCCCAGCGACTTGTTCTGGGAGGCCTGCTTGCGCTCGCCCTGTACCACGTGAATGGTCACCGCGGTCTGGTTGTCCTCGGCAGTCGAGAAGGTCTGCGATTTCTTGGTCGGAATCGTGGTGTTCTTCTCGATCAGCGGGGTGGCCACGCCGCCCATGGTCTCGATACCCAAGGTCAGCGGGGTTACATCCAGCAGCAGCACGTCCTTCACCTCGCCGGACAGCACTGCGCCCTGGATGGCCGCGCCCACCGCCACCGCCTCGTCGGGGTTGACGTCCTTGCGCGGCTCCTTGCCAAAGAAGTCCGCCACCACTTTCTGCACCATCGGCATGCGGGTCTGACCGCCCACCAGGATGACTTCGTCGATCTCGCTGGGCGAGAGGTCGGCATCCTTCAGGGCCACCTTCACCGGCTCCATGGAGCGCTTGACCAGCTCCTCCACCAGCGACTCCAGCTTGGAGCGGGACAGCTTCACCACCAGGTGCTTGGGACCGGTCTGGTCCGCGGTGATGTAGGGCAGGTTCACTTCCGTCTGCTGGGAAGAGGACAACTCGATCTTGGCTTTCTCGGCTGCTTCTTTCAGGCGCTGCAGGGCCAGCGGATCGCGGTGCAGGTCGATGCCGCTCTCTTTCTTGAATTCCGCCGCCAGGTACTCGATCAGGCGCAGGTCGAAATCCTCACCGCCGAGAAAAGTGTCGCCGTTGGTGGACAGCACCTCGAACTGGTGCTCGCCGTCCACTTCGGCAATCTCGATGATGGAGATGTCGAAGGTGCCGCCGCCCAGGTCGTAGACCGCCACGGTGCGGTCGCCCTTGGCCTTGTCCATGCCATAGGCCAGCGCCGCCGCGGTGGGTTCGTTGATGATGCGCTTCACTTCCAGACCGGCGATCTTGCCGGCGTCCTTGGTGGCCTGGCGCTGGGAGTCGTTGAAGTAGGCCGGCACGGTGATCACCGCGGCATCGACCTTCTCGCCCAGGTATTCCTCGGCGGTTTTCTTCATCTTGCGCAGGACTTCCGCCGATACCTGGGGCGGTGCCATCTTGTTGTCCTTGACCTGGACCCAGGCGTCGCCGTTGTCGGCCTCGATGATCTTGTAGGGCACCATGGAGATGTCTTTTTGCACCACATCGTCCCTGAACTTGCGGCCGATCAGGCGCTTGACCGCAAACAGGGTGTTCTGCGGGTTGGTCACCGCCTGGCGCTTGGCGCTCTGGCCGACCAGGATTTCACCGTCGTCCGTATAAGCGACGACCGAGGGTGTGGTGCGGTCACCCTCGGAGTTTTCAATGACCTTGGCCTGGGTGCCATCCAGCACGGATACGCAGGAATTGGTCGTACCCAGGTCAATACCGATAATTTTTCCCATTGTCTTGCCTCCTTCGATGGCCAGCCCTGCCAGCCATGTTTATGCGATGTTCTCTATATTGGCGCGCTGCGGCACATTTCAAGGGCGGGATTTCAGCCGGCCGCCTTGCTCACCATGACCATGGCCGGCCGCACCAGCCGGTCGTTGAGGGTGTAGCCCTTCTGCATCACGGCGATCACGGTATTGGGTTCCACTTCGGGATTTTCAATCATGCTCATGGCCTGGTGCAGCTGCGGGTCAAAGGGCTCGCCCTGGGGGTCCACCGGCACGATATTGAAGCGCCGCAGCACATCGAGCAGGCTCTTCAGGGTCAGCTCCACGCCTTCCGCCAGAGGGCCGCCGCCCTGCTCACCGCTGGCGGCCTCCAGCGCCCGCTCCAGGTTGTCCACCACCGGCAACAGGTCGCGGGCGAAACCCTCCAGCGCAAACTTGCGGGCCTTTTCCACGTCCATCTCGGCGCGGCGCTTGGCATTCTGGGCGTCGGCCTGGGCGCGCAGGACCATATCCTTGAGCTGGGCCACCTCCTCCTGCAACTGGGCAAAGGGCTCGGCCTCTTCCGTGACATCGGCGCCTGCCCCCGCTTCGGCGGCAGGCCCGACGGGTTCCGGTCCGCCCACCGGGATCTCGGTGGTGGGTTCTTCGTTAGCTGGCTGCTTCAGGTCTTGATCGGCCACGATCTCACTCCATTTCGGGCAAAGGTCAGTGATTGCGGGCGCACCTGGGGGCCCGCAAGATGTATTGCGTGTGCAGACGTGGGGCCGGCGGGCAGGAATTCAAGGGCCGGACTGGCGGCAAAGCGTCATTCGGCGACCGGGGGTGGGGCAACTCAGCCCGACAGGGCGCTGCTGAGCATGCGGGCCGTCACATCGACGATGGGAATCACCCGCTCGTAGGCCATGCGCGTGGGGCCGATGACCCCCACCACTCCCAGCGTGCGGGCACCGTCGGAGTAGGGCGCGGTGACCACGCTGTAGTCGCCGAACACCTCGTAGCCCGCTTCGTCGCCGATGAAAATCTGCACCCCGTCGGCGCGGGAGCAGCGCTCCAGCAGGTGCAGCAGGTCCTTTTTCTTCTCGAAGGCGTCGAACAGTTCCCGCAGGCGCTGCAACTCTTCGGCGTTGGCGTTGCCCAGCAGCCGCGACTCGCCCGCCACCAGGCAGTCGTCATCGCCGTCCTCGCCCTGGTCCAGAGCCTTGCTGGCAAGGTTCAGGGCCGTTTGCAAGTAGGTGTCGATACGGCTGCGGGCCTCTTCCATCTCCCGCAGGATGCGGGTTTGCACATCCACCAGCGCCTGGCCGGCAAAACGCTGGTTCACCAGCCGCGCCGCCTCCCGCAGTTCTACATCGCTGAAATGACGCTCGGTGTGGATGATGCGGTTCTGCACCTCGCGCTCGTTGACCACCATGATGACCAGCACCCGACTGCCCGACAGGGGCAGGAACTCGACCTGGCGCAACTGGTGGGTCTCCGGTCGGGGCACCGTGATCAATCCGGCATGGGCGGTGATGGCCGACACCAGGTTGGAGGCCGACTGCACCAGTTCGCCGGCGGATTTGTCCGGGTGCAATTCCTCCCGCAGCGTGCGCAAAGCCGCGTTCTCCAGCGGCTGGATCTGCAGCAGCTGGTCCACGAACAGGCGATAGCCCATCACCGTCGGCACCCGGCCGGCGGAGGGGTGGGGGGAGTGGAGGTAGCCGCGCTCCTCCAGGTCGGACATGACATTGCGCACCGTGGCCGCGCTGACCGGCAGCCCCGCCGCCGCCAGCAGGGTATGCGAACCCACCGGCTGGCCGTTGCGGATGTGCCGCTCCACCAGGGCCTTCAACAGGGTGCGCGCACGCGCGGAAAGTTCAGGTGCTGTCATGGTCAGGGACCGTCACGGATCGTCGCCAGGCTGGTTTGCTGTGTTTGTATCACAGGCGCCGGACATTATGAAACGCCCGCCCCCCCGAAAAATAAACATAGCGGCAAGCACCCGGTTCGCGCCAGTGACCCAACTGCGATATAACATGCCCAGGCCATCTCACAGGGTTTCAGGCGCCATGCTCACCCACATCAGTATCCACAACTACACCATTGTCGAGGCGCTGGAAATGGAGTTCAGCACCGGCATGACGGTCATCACCGGCGAGACCGGCGCCGGCAAGTCTATCATGCTCGATGCGCTGGGCCTGTGTCTGGGCGACCGTGCCGACCCCAGGTCCGTGCGCCACGGCCGGGAGCGGGCTGAAATCACCGCCTGCTTCGACCTGTCCGGCAATCGCGCGGCCCGGGACTGGCTGGCCAGCCGCGACCTGCTGCAGGGCGAGGAGTGCCTGCTGCGCCGGGTGGTCACCGCCGAGGGCCGCAGCCGCGCCTACATCAACGGCAGCGCCAGCACGGTGCACGACAGCGCCGAGCTGGGCGGCCTGCTGATCGACATCCACAGCCAGCACGCGCACCAGTCGCTGCTGCGCAAAGCCGTGCAACGGCAGCTGCTGGACGCCTTCGCCGGCCACCGGGAGCTGGCCCGCCAGGTCGAGAACACCGCCTCCGACTGGCTGCGCCAGCAGCGCGAGCTGGAACTGCTGAGCGGCGCCCGGGACGAGGCCACCGCCCGCGCCCAGCTGCTGGCCTACCAGGTGGAGGAACTGGACGCCCTGGGCCTGCGCGAGGGTGAACTGGCGGAACTGGAGGCGGAGCACACACTGCTGGCCAATGCCGGTGACATCCTCGCCAGCGCCCACCAGGCGCTGGCGCTGTGCGAGGAACTGGAAAGCGGCAGCCGCCGCGCCCTGCACCTGATGGCCGGCGAGGCCCACGCTGGCCGCGCCGCCGCCAGCGCCCGCGAACTGCTGGACTCCGCCGCCATCCAGCTGCAGGAGGCGCGGGCGGAAATCCAGCGCCACACCGACGCCGTGGAGGTCAACCCCGGGCGGCTGGCGGAGGTCGAGGGGCGCCTGGAGGCCATCTACGACATCGCCCGCAAGCACCGGGTGCAGCCGGAGGCACTGCCAGAGCTCCACACCAACCTGGCGGAGGAAGCCGCGGGCCTGGCCGGCGGCCACCAGCGCATCGAGGAGCTGCAACAGGCCCTGGCGGAACTGGCCGGCCGTTACAGCGCGGCGGCGGATACCCTGTCCACCCAGCGCGCC
>JBKDZQ010000260.1:0-1875 GCA_047971325.1 Parahaliea sp. | reverse complement strand
AGCAGAATGAGGAACTCGCTGATGGAGAACTGCCCCACGGCGTTGACATCACTAGCCGCCAATTGCAGGCGCTTGGCCAGCCTGACCAGAATCTGGTCACCAGTGCCATAGCCGTACACCTCGTTGATCGTATCGAGCCGGTCGACACCGAAAAACACCAGGGCCAGCTTCCGATGCTTGGCATTGGCGATGGAGGAATCCAGAAGCTCGGTGAAATAGTGGCGGTTGGGCAGACCTGTGAGGCTGTCGAATTTCGACAGTTTGAGCAACTGGGCCTGGGCGGCCCTACGCTCGGACAGATCGGAAAAGGTCACCACGTAGAGATTGAGGCATTCCAGGGCGTCAAACACTCTGGAGACACTTAGCCAGACCGGGCAGAGCCCCCCGGAGGAGCGGAGCAGGCTGATCTCCCCCGACCAGCCGTCCTCCCCCAGCGCCCGCAGCGGCTCCTCCTCGTTGTCCGAACCACCACCGATGAGCCGCGCGAAAAGTGTACCCTGAAGCTCCTCGCCGGTGTAGTGCAGAATATTCTGGGCGGCGGAATTCGAACTCACTATCCGCTCTTCCTCATCCAGCATCAGGCTGCCATCGGCCGAGGACTCGATCGCGCGAGCGAGCTGCTCTATTTTCGCCTTGATGGCGCGCTGGTCGGAGATGTCGGAGGCGATACCCGCCACTCGCGATACCTCACCTGTCTGCTGGTCGTACTCGATAGGGCGCCCGGAAATACGGTACCAGCCCAGGCGACCGTCGGGATTGACGACGCGATACTCCCCCTCGATCGATTCCGCATATCCGCGAAGCAGTCGAACCCAGTTATGGGTAAAACGACCTTTGTCGCTGACGGCAAGAGTCACCTCGTGGCCACCACGGGTCCCCGCCGTCACCAATTCGGGCAGGTGCGGATCCGGATCGCTACCGGCACTGTCGGAATACCAGTCCCAAACGCTGGAGCCGCTGGCCACCAGCGCGATATCCAGGCGTTGCTCACTGTCTCTCAAGGCCTGGTTGATGGCCCGCTCGTGCGCCAGCTTGCGCTGCCGGGACAGCATGAACGCGAGCATGGCAGACAATGCCAGCAAGACCAGCAGCATGCGAAACCAGCGGGTTTCCCACCAATAGCGCTCCACGGTAAAGCCATAGGACCGGACAGGCCCCCACACGCCGCCGCTGGTGCCCGCCTGCACCTCCAAAGACAAGCGCCCCAGCGGAGGCTGGGTCAGCCATATCTGGCTTTGTTCCCCAAGATCGATCAGCCCCCTCGACAGGGGTCTGCCCTCGTGGCTCAGACGGTAGCGGAAGCGGTGCGGATAACCCTCGATGAAGTCCTCAGCGGTGAGCTGAAACACCAGCGTATCGAGCCCGGGTCCGAGACGACCCATCTGGGCCGGCCGAATTGACAGATACTCGCCGTCATCATCATAGCTGCTGACCGACTCGATCACTCCCCGCACCATCTCCCCGGAGTGCCGGTGCTGGTCCAGGTCGACCAGCGTCATGCCATAGGGCGTCCCCAGATACAGCCCCTCCTCGGGATGGAAAAACACCGCTCCCTCATTGAACTCCCGATCGAACAGGCCATCCAGCGTGGTGAGGACATCCATCTTTCGCGTGGTCTTGTGCTGGCGAACCAGGCTGTGCAGGCAACCGGCAATATCATAGTTCACGGTACTGGCGACAAAGACCACGCTGTCGCACTGAGCGGTGACCTGGCCGCCGGCCTGGCGGACCTCTCCCGTCGAGACACGGTATTCCAGCAAACCTGCATCGTAAGTACCGAGCCAGAAGGTATCCTGGTCAATGGGGTGCAGGGTGCTGAACTGTGGCCGAACGCCGTCCACCTTTACCGTGTCTCGCAACGATACGAAGCCCTCA
>JBKDZQ010000259.1:0-3004 GCA_047971325.1 Parahaliea sp. | reverse complement strand
CGACCGCCTGCAGCAGGTGGCGGTGGAGCTGGGTTTTGCCGATGACCATATCGTGGTCAATGTGCAGGGCGATGAGCCGCTGATCCCGCCGGCGGTGATCGACCAGGTGGCGGCCAACCTGCAGGCCGACCGCGAGGTGGGCATCGCCACCCTGTGCGAGGCCATCACCGATACGCAAAACCTGCGCAATCCCAATGTGGTGAAGGTGGTGGCAAATGGCGAGGGCAGGGCGCTCTACTTCAGCCGCGCCCCCATCCCCTGGCCCCGGGACGCCTTTGCGCAAAACAGCGTTGCCGGGGAACTGCCGGCCGGCGCCTGGTACCGCCATATCGGCATCTACGCCTACCGCACGGCCTTCCTGCACCGCTATGTGGGCTGGCAGCCGGCGCCACAGGAGGTGCTGGAGCAGCTCGAACAGCTGCGCGCGCTCTACCACGGGATGGGCATCCACGTGGCGCAGGCCTGTGCGGCGGTGCCCGGCGGGGTCGATACCCAGGCAGATCTCGATCGCCTGCGCGCGCAGCTGGAGGAGCGGGGATGACGGCGGGTTCGTCGATCGATGCCGCGGGACAGGCAGGACCGGTGAAGGTCCTGTTCGTGTGCCTGGGCAATATCTGCCGTTCACCCACCGCCCACGGGGTGTTCGAGACCCTGGTCAGGCGGCGGGGACTGGGTGAGCACATCCAGGTGGACTCTTGCGGCACGGGCGACTGGCATATCGGCCACCCGCCGGACCGCCGCGCCCAGGCCGCTGCCCGCAGGCGGGGCTATGCGCTGGAACACCTGCGCGCGCGACAGGTGGTGAGCGGGGACTTTGAACGCTTCGACTACATTCTGGCCATGGACCGCAAGAATCTCGCCGAGCTGCGCGCCCTGGCCCCGACGGCCTTCGCCGGCCACCTGGGGCTGTTCCTCGACGCTGGCGGAAAGAGCAACAGCGAAGTTCCCGACCCTTACTACGGTGATGACGACGGCTTCGACCATGTGCTGGACCTAGTGGAGCAGGCCAGCGATGCCCTGCTGGAGCAGATTCTTGCTGCGCGTTGAACGGGCTCGCTCCCTCGCGGCCTGCAATACCCTGGCACTGGAATCCCGCACCCGAGCGTTCCTGCGTGCCGACAGTGCCGACAGCATTGCCGCCGCCCTCGACTGGGCCCGGTCCGAGGGCCTGGCGGTGCTGCCGCTGGGGGGGGGCAGCAATATCGTGCTGGCGGGGGATGTCGACGCGCTGGTCCTGCAGGTGAGGACTCGTGGGCGTGAGCTGCTGCGGGAGGAGGGCGACAGCATCATCCTGCGGGTACAGGCCGGGGAGTCCTGGCACGCCCTGGTACAGTGGTGCCTGCGGCGCGGCTATCACGGCCTGGAAAACCTGGCGCTGATCCCGGGCACCGTCGGGGCAGCGCCAATCCAGAATATCGGCGCCTACGGGGTTGAGCTGGAACGCTTTGTCAGTGCCGTTCACGGTGTGTTTCTGGATGATGGCCGGCCCTTCACCTTCAGTGCAAGCCAATGCGCCTTTGGCTATCGCGACAGTGTGTTCAAGCACTCCTTGCGGGATGCCTGCCTGCTCACTGCGGTGGATCTGCACCTGCACCGGAGCGCGCGGGTGGAGCTTGCCTACCCCACCTTGCAACACCACCTGCAACAACAGGGTGTGCGCGCACCCGGGCCCCGGGAGGTGTTCGATGCGGTGGTCGCCATTCGCAGCGCGCGCCTGCCAGACCCGGCCCGGGAGCCCAACGCCGGCAGTTTTTTCAAAAATCCCGTGGTGCCGCGTGAGCTGGCACAGCGGCTGGCCAGTGATCATCCCGACCTGCCGGTGTACCCCGCCGGGCCGGGACAGGCCAAGCTGCCGGCCGCCTGGCTGATCGAACGCTGTGGCTGGAAGGGTCGGCGTCGGGACGGTGTCGGCGTGCACCCTGCTCATGCCCTGGTGCTGGTCAATTACGGCGACAACAGCGGGGCGGCGCTGCTGGCGCTGGCCGGCGAGATTCAGGCGAGCGTGGCGGGGCACTTTGGCATTGCGCTGGACATTGAACCGCGCATCTACGGCGGTGGGTATGACTGAGTTCGACCACGCTTCCTTCCTCAAGCGCCTGACCACCCGGCCCGGGGTCTACCAGATGTACGACGCCGGGCGGAACCTGCTGTATGTGGGCAAGGCCAAGAACCTGCGCAACCGCGTCAGCAGCTACTTTCGCGCCAGCGGCCTCAGTGAGAAAACCCTGGCCCTGGTCAGCCGTATCGAGGATATCCAGGTCACCGTGACCTCCACCGAGGTGGACGCCCTGCTGCTGGAGCACAACCTCATCAAAAGTCACCAGCCGCCCTTCAACATCCTGCTGCGGGACGACAAGTCCTACCCCTATATTTCCTGTCGACCGGGGACGACTATCCGCGCCTCAGCCTGCACCGGGGCAGCAAGCGCCGCAAGGGCGCCTATTTCGGCCCCTATCCCAGCGCCAGCGCGGTGCGCGAGTCACTGCACTTCCTGCAGAAGGTATTTAGGGTGCGCCAGTGCGAGGACAGCTACTTTCGCAATCGCTCCCGGCCCTGCCTGCAGCACCAGATCGACCGCTGCACCGCTCCCTGCGTGGGCCTGGTCAGCCAGGAGGACTACGCGGCCCAGGTGGATAGCACCGCTTTGTTCCTGAAGGGCAAGTCCCAGGAGCTGATGGTGCGCCTGGCGGACGACATGGAGCGGGCGGCCCGGGAGCTGGCCTACGAGAGGGCGGCGGTGTATCGCGACCAGCTGGGCCAGCTCCAGCATGTGCAGGCCACCCAGGGCATCGAGGGCGGCAGCGGCGAGCTGGACATCCTGGCGGCGGCACTGGACCGAGGCCGGGCCTGTGTCCAGGTGCTGTTCGTGCGCGGCGCCCGGGTGCTGGGCAGCAAAACCTACTACCCGCCGCTGAAACTGGAGGAGAGCGCCGCCGAGGTGCTGTCGGCCTTCCTGTCCCAGTACTACCTGGGCGGCGAGCGCCAGATTCCCGCCGAACTCATC
>JBKDZQ010000258.1:0-6815 GCA_047971325.1 Parahaliea sp. | reverse complement strand
CGGCGGCACTGCCATTAGTCGCCCTGCTGGTCCTGACCGACTGGCTGGCGGGTGGATTTGACAACTGGGTGCTGATTGCACTGATGTCCTTTCCCGAGTGTTTCATGAATGGCACGGTGATGGCCACCCTGGCTGTGCTGTCACCGCAACTGCTGCGCACCTATGACGAGAACTCCTACTTCCACCCACCCTGAAACCGGGCCATCCCGGGGCCCGGTTTCAGGGCGACAGCGGCGAAAAACAGCGTCAGTCCATGCAACCTTCTTCCGGTACCGGGCCGACATTGTCCTGCGCAGCGTGAGGGCTCAGCTTTTTTTCAGGCTGTCCCTGATGTCCCGCAGCAGCAGGGTGTCTTCGCTAGGCTCCGGCGGTGCAGCGGGCGCCTCTTCCTGCTTGCGCCGCAGGGTGTTAATGGCCTTAACCAGCATGAAGACGGCAAAGGCCACGATCAGGAAGCTGAGGACATTGTTGGCAAACAGGCCGTAGTTGATGGTCACCGCGCCATCGGCCGAGGCCTGCTGGATGGTCTGGTAGTTGCCATCGCCCTTGATCACCAGAAACAGGTTGGAGAAATCGACACCGCCGAGCAACATGCCAATCGGTGGCATGATGACATCGTCCACCAGGCTCTTGACGATGGTGCCAAAGGCCCCACCGATGATGATGCCCACAGCCATATCGACCACGTTGCCCTTGACGGCAAACTCCTTGAACTCACTTATCATTCCCACGGCGTATTCCCTATAAAATGTGTGGTTAAAGCCCCTCGACAAAGGGCCGCCATCCCATGATAGAGGAAAAAAACGCTCGGGTGACAGCACTTTGTTCACCGCCAGATCACCGACCACCGGCTTCGAAAAGTGGCATTTCCAAGGCAGGATTGACCACCAGCCTGAGCACCCGGCAGCAGCATTGCACAGCGTATCGCCAGCCAGGTGTCCGGAAAAAGCCCGGCACCAGTCGCTTGAGGCAGCGGCGCCACCGCCGGCCTCACACCAGCAAGGCCCGCAATGCCCAGTACACCGACATCGCCGCCACAATGGTCAGCAAATGCCGGCGAGTGCGCCAGCTCAGCACGGCCGCCACCAGCAGCGCGGCCACCTCGGGAACCCCAAGAATCAGCGCTCCCCCGGGTCCCATCAGCATGGTCACCACCAGAGCCGCCATCACCGAAGGCCCGACATACTCCATCGCCAGGCGCAGGTTGGGTGGAATATGCCGGTTGGCCAGGGCGACGATAAATACCGCACGGCTGAAATAGGTGCCAAGACCGGTAATCAGCACGGCCACCAATGCGGTCATCGCCGGCTCTCGAGCAGCAATCCGGTCACCACGCCGGCCAGCGCACCCAGCAACAGGCCAGAGCGGTGCGGCAGCTCCGCGGCCAGCCAGGTGGTGAGCGCCGCCACCAGCGCCGCCAGCCCTTTGGGCCAGCGGTTGATACCCATGACCAGCAGGGCAGTGAACATCACTGGCACCGCGAAACCCAGCCCCCAGGACTGGGGTATCACCGGTCCCAGGTACAGGGCCAGGGCATTGCTGACCAGCCACAGCAACGAAAAAGTCACGCCAACAGCGAGATAGTAGGCGCGAAAGCTGTGCGGCTCATCCTGGGAGCGCAGCATGGCCAGGGCGAACACCTGGTCAACCAGGAAATAGGAGCCGACCCAGCGAAACCAGGCCGGCTGCTGCTGGAAGGCGGGCGCTATCGCCGCCGAATACATCAGGTGGCGCGCGTTGACGATCAGCGCAGCGCCAATCGCCGAGGCGAGGGCCACGCCATCACCCAGCAGGGTAATCAGGGTCAACTGGGAAGCGCCACCAAAAATGATGGCCGAGGCTCCCCAGCCAACCAGCGGCGAAATACCCGACTCCATGATGACAATGCCCAGTATCAGCGCAAACGGGATGGTCGGCAGGAAAATGGGCAGCGCATCGGCGATGCCCTCACGAACAGTGGTACGCATAGTTTTCATGGCTCAACATGTCTGGTCACCCACCAGCGCACAGCGGGCCAAATTATGTTACAAAACGCAGTACAGGCCGCCGCATACCTATCTGTGCAGGGAGAAACGCCATGGCTACACCCTATCAACTGCTGGGCGAGGACGGCATCCAGACGCTGTGCAACACCTTCTACGACATCATGGACAGCTCCCCGGAAGCCGCCACCATCCGCCGCATGCACGCCCCCGACCTGGGACCGATGAAAATCAAGCTGGCCGAGTATCTGACCGGCTGGATGGGCGGGCCGCCAGTCTACGCCAAAAAGTACGGCACTGTCTGCATGACCGAGCCCCACGCCCCCTATCGTATCGGCCCGGTGGAACGCGATGAATGGCTGTGGTGCATGAGCCGGGCACTGGAGCACACCGGTGCCACTGAGGAACTGAAAACCATGCTGGAGGTACCGATGCAACGCATTGCCGCCGCAGTCCAGAACCGCGACACCAGCGGGCCGCCGGCGGACCGCAACATCATCGCCAGCGGCTGACGCCGCCCAGGCCGCCGCCAGTGGCGCGGTGCAGGTTCACAGCTTACTGTGTCAGATCCGTAGGGTGCCCCCTTGGACCGTCTCGATGTGAAGAGCGTGAGAGGCCCGTGAGGTGCGCAAGACAAGCACCAGCGCCCGCTTTTACGGGGTGGAGGGTACTGGGAATTTTACTGGGATACGCTGACCATGCAAACAGCATGTACGGACAAACAGGGGTATAAGGCAATGATTCTAAAAAAGAAAGATGGCGCGCCTGACACGATTCGAACGTGTGACCGCCTGGTTCGTAGCCAGGTACTCTATCCAGCTGAGCTACAGGCGCGTTGAGGTGGCGTACTATAGGGACCATGTTCGTGTGAGTCAAGCAACTTGGCTGGCGCGGGCAGTTTTTCCCCTGCCATTATTGTCACTCGCGCCGGCCCGCGCCACACGGAACAGCCTGCCCGGCGCCGACAATGTCACCTCGAAGGCCCACCATCATTGATGAAGCCGGTTTTGGATTCCATATACAGGCGAATGGGAACCGTGGTGTCCTTGCCCAGGTAGACCACCAGACCATAGTAGTCGTTGTCATAGTCCTCCACCCATTCATGGCGGATTTCCAGGGGAAACTCCAGCTTCATGCGCTCCGGGCGGTGGCCGACCACCCGCACTTCTTCCAGGGTGCCGGGGGCGTCGATGGCTGACTTGGGTATGGCAATGGTGATTTTCCGGCCCCCGGCATCCCCCTCCTGAATGTCGCGCAGCTCGGCGCCGGTTTTCTTGTCCTTGTAGCCCTTCACCAGCTCCATCCAGTCAGTCCCGGTGGCAATGGAATCACCGGCCCGGACGATGCCAACACCGGAGCCCACTGCTCCGGCCAAAACGAGGGCGGTCAAATATCTGCTGGACATTTTCACGGTTTACCTCCTGAACGATCATCCTGCGAGCAGTGTCAATAGAGGTACCGATAGTAGCCCAGACTGGCACAGGAAGTCGCGCGATGTATTCCAGCGGCCGGGCAGCTACAATAGGGGCATGACCCTGCTTCTGATCTACATTGGCCTGGCCCTGTGCGTCTCCTTTTTGTGCTCGGTGGCGGAGGCTGTGCTGCTGAGCGTGACCATGCCCTATATTCGCCTGCTGGAGCAGCAGCGGCGCGCGGCGGGAACGCGCCTGCGCAAACTCAAACTTGATGTCGACCGCCCCCTGTCGGCCATTCTCACCCTGAACACCGTTGCCCATACCGTGGGCGCCGCCGGCGCCGGCGCCCAGGCCACAATGGTTTTCGGGAGCCACAGCCTGGGGCTGTTTTCGGCGGTGCTGACCTTTCTGATCCTGGTGTTCTCGGAGATCATCCCCAAGACTCTGGGCGCCCTCTACTGGCGGCAACTGGCGCCATTCATGGCGGTTGTGCTGCGGTGGATGATTATCATCCTCTACCCGCTGGTGCAGATGTCCAACTGGCTGACCAGGCTGATTTCCCGACACAAGCCCCTGCACGGCATGAGCCGGGAAGAGTTTGCCGTGATGGCCGAACTGGGCGAGGCAGAAGGCCAGCTGGCCGGCCACGAATCCCGTATTCTCCGCAATCTGCTGTTGTTGCGCGAAACCCGCGTGCGCGATGTCATGACCCCGCGGCCAGTGATGTTTTCCCTGCCCCAGGACCTCACCGTGGCGCACTATGTGAGCGGACACCAGGACAAGCCCTTCTCCCGCATCCCGATCTACAGCGGCAACCAGGACCAGGTAACGGGCTTTGTATTGCGGTCGGACCTCATCTCCGCCCAGGCCCGGGGAGAAACCGCAAGGTCCCTGCTCCATTTCCGCCGGGAGCTCCCTGCCCTGGTGGGCGCCATCGACCTGCTGCGTGCGGTTGAAGTGATGCTGGAACAGAGCACCCACATGATGCTGGTAGTGGATGAGTACGGCGGTGTGGACGGCATCATCACCCAGGAGGACATTTTCGAGACCCTGCTGGGTACGGAGATTGTCGACGAAATGGACCGCACGGTGGACCTGCAACTGCTGGCCCGGCGCCTGGCCCGCCGCCGGGCCCGGGCCCTGGGACTGAAGGCTGGAGAAGAAGCCGCTTCGAAAGTGCCGTCAAGCGAGGTGGCGGAGGGATAAGGTTTCGCCAGGGCCCTGGCCAACAAGCCTGGAAACTGCCGACCTTAATCCCATCACGAAGAAGGCCGGCAAAATGCCGGCCCCGGGTATCGCGCAAACGAACTCAGTTGTTCATGGCGTCGTCGAGCTTGTTCTTCGCATCGTCGGCAGCAGTTTCCGCATCGTCGCTCATCTCGCTGGCAGCGTCCCTGGTGGCATCCCAGGCATCGGAAGCCGCGTCGGACATGGCATCGCCCGCGTCGGACAGTTTCTTGCCTGCAGCGTCCATGGCGTCCCTGGTGGCATCGGCAGCGTCGTTGGCCATGTCACCTGCGGCATCCATCGCTTCACCGGTTTTCTGCTTCACCGTTTCCGTGGCTTCGGAAACCGACTGCTTGGCTTTGTCTGTGTCTTCCTTGCTGCAGGCAGACAACCCCAATACCAGTACGGCAGCTGCAACGGCAACGGTGAATTTAGGTGCGTTCATTGTGGTCAACCTCTTGTTTCCCAGTTCAATTGTTTCGGAGTGGCCTCAGCCAGCCCATACGGCCGTAGCCCAACGAGTCACCCCTTGAGCACTGACGTACTGTAGACTACACAGGGAATCTTTACGAGTAAAGCGGGAGCCCGTCATTGCAAAAACAACGTATCAATAATGTATGCCATGGCAACTTTGCAAGCCAGCCAGACTGGCTCGGCGTCGCTGTTGTGTGCCTGGAGGCAAATGGTGAGTAACGATCATTCCAGCCTGCATCCACAGCTTGCAAAGGATTGTCACTGCCTTGGCTCGCTCGACAGCGGCACGCTGCTGCTGTCACGCAACGCCCGCCTGCACTGGTTCATTCTGGTACCCGACAGCACCCAGGCCGACCTGCTGGATCTGCCCGCGACACAGCTGCATGCGGTGATGGCCGACTGCAGCGCCCTGTCGGCCTTTCTCAAGCATCGGCTCGGATATCCCAAGGTGAATTTTGCCGGCATCGGCAATGTAGTGCCGCAGTTGCACCTGCACATCGTTGGTCGAAAGGAGGGTGACGCCTGCTGGCCGAAACCGGTCTGGGGACAGCTACCGGAGGGCAAGACCTGGGACTCCCAGGCGCTGGAACAACTGGTCGGGCAGCTGGCCGAGCATTGCAATCTACAGGTTGATCCCGCTTAGGTCTGGCGCTGGAACCAGGCCCGGTGTTCTTGTCCTGTGGACCGTTGCCTCAGGCCGACCACCGTACCTGCCGTGCATTATCCCTTTGGAGAATACATACTCAAAAGGAAAATTCCTCGTTGCTGTCAAAGCGATAGTTCGGCCCCAGCCGGGCAATACGGATGCGATTGGCAAACACTGAAAAGGCAAGGTAGGCCGCCAGCCCGTTGGTGCGCAGCATCCAGGGCGGCAGGTACATCGCCTGGGCGATACTGCCATCCTCAAACAGTGGTGCCAGGTTGATCACATCGTTGACTGTCATGCGCCCGGCGAACAGGAAGCGACTCAGGCGCAGGCGGTTGTAGCGCAGGGCCCAGCGAAAAAAAGTGTGCACCTCCATCAGGCCATGCAGGTATACCGTGTCCTTGGTGAAGGCGCTACCGCCGGTCAGCGGCGCGCCGCGAAAGACACGCATGGCAGAGTTGAAACTCTCCACCTCGGTCTGGCCCATCTCCAGAAAATAGCGAAATACCTCAATGAAGTTGGCACCGCGCAGGGCCTTGTCGATAGCGATGATCCGCAGGGCGATGCGCTGCAAGCGGCGGATATCCACGGCGCCGGTCACCAGCTCGGCAAAGGTAGCCAGGCCCTCCTGGGTACCGGTGGTGCGCGGCGCCCCCAGGCCCAGGCTCTTGAAATGGGGCTGCTCGCGGCCGTTCAGTGCCGTCAGGCTGTGCACAAAGGCCTCGTGCTCCAGCAACTGGCTGAGATCGTATTCGGAAAATGGCGTGCCGGCACGAAGGCGAATGCGGGTCGCCCCGGCGGCAGCCTTGGAGGCCAGATGCTCGTCGATCACCACCTCCACTTCATGACGATTGATCACCTTGCGGATGCGCTGGCTCAACTCCCGTTGCAGGACCTCCGCCGACAGGCAGTAGTCCACCTCGTGCAGGCTGTACTCCTGTTCGTAGGCCGCGGTGACATCGATAAAATGGTGTGCGGCATCGATATTGTGCACCGAACCACCAGCCAGCGAATCCCCCGGCTTGCCGTACAGCGACAGGGAGTGCGCGGTAACCGCCGGCGTGCCCCGGG
>JBKDZQ010000257.1:0-2005 GCA_047971325.1 Parahaliea sp. | reverse complement strand
CTCCTCCAGTAATTCAGCAAGAGAAGTGCGCAAATCGCTGCCAATGGTGCAGCAAATACAGCCCGCTGTGGTGACCATCGAACGTTCTCGCCCTTCGCGAACCAGATCATGATCGATGGGGACGAGCCCAAATTCATTGATGACGAGCGCACTATTCTTCAAGGCCGGATCTTCGAGCATCCGGTTCAGCAAGGTCGTCTTGCCCGCGCCCAGAAAACCGGTCACACCCCGGCTTCCCGGGCTGCTGCCGCCAGGCGCTTGAGCTGTCACCGGCCGGCCCAGTGCGACGACCGTCGCCGGCGCTTTCCGCTCGCCCGGGGGCTCCTCGCGCTCGGGATACTCCAACAAAATACCCAGCGAAGGTTTTCCGGAAGACAGCAGTTCGTAGGCCGCTACCGCATGTTCCAGGGCAAAGCGGTGGCTGATCAGCGGCTCGAGCAGCAACTTACCCTCCGCCATCATATCGAGCACGGCCTCAAAGTTGCGCTGCTCGGTCCAGCGGACAAAGCCGACCGGATAGTCCTGTCCCTGCTCCTCGTAGCGGGGGTCATAGCGACCGGGGCCATAGGAACAGCTCACCTGGAAACTCAGTTCTTTCTCGTAGAAATCCGCCCTCGACAGCTCCAGCCCGACCACGCCCACCAACACAATGCGCCCGCGCTTGCGGCACATGTGCGCCGCCTGGCTGACCGGCTCGTTGCTGCGGGTAGAGGCGGTGATAATAACCGCGTCCACCCCGCGACCACGCGAGAATGCCTGCGCTGTTGCCAGGACATCCTCGCCACTGGCGGGGTGAACCACCTCCGCACCAAACCGCCGCGCAAGCTCCAGCCGCCGAAGATCGTAGTCGATTCCCAGCACGCGACAGCCCTGGGCTTTGAGCATCTGTACCGTCAACAACCCAATCAGCCCCAATCCGGTCACCACCACACATTCGCCCAGCGTCGGGTTTGCCAGGCGCAGGCCCTGCAAACCGATGGCAGCCAGCACGGTAAAGCTGGCATCATCATCCGACACACTGTCCGGAATGCGCGCGCACAAATTGCGTGGAACCGAAACAAACTCTGCATGGTGGCCGTTGCTGACCACCCGATCGCCCTCGCTGAAGCCATCGGAACCATCCGCGAGCGCAACCACCCGGCCCACATTGCAATAGCCAAGCGCCAGGGGCTGATCCAGTTTGCTCTGGACGGCATCCAGCGTTGCCGCCAGACCATCGGTCTGCACCTTTTCCAGCACCATACGCACCTTGTCCGGCTGCTGGCGAACCTTGTTCACCAGATTGGCCTTGCCAAACTCAACCAGCATGCGCTCGGTGCCGGCGGACAGCAGACTGCGACAGGTTTGTAGCAGTAACGTGCCTTTCTTTGGCTGAGGAACCGGCACCTCCTCGAGCCTGGTGGCGCCATCTTTTAAACTCTGGAGAAACTGTTTCATCATTAGCAGAACTACAACAGTGAATTAATTGGAGCGCATAGGAAAAACAAGATGAGCACTAGGCTATTACTATGAACGAGCTGGCTGGGCGGATGCCAGACTTAGTAACCGGGAACCCTGGAAGACAGTGAAAGCAGATAGAAAATTCTTTACATTGTCAGTTGATTAGCAGAGGGGCTTTCCCGGCCCCGGTTCGGATCGGCTCGGTGATAATTTTGATCCGCCAATCAATTTTTGCATCAGCCAGATCGAACCCCTCGATGAGTCGCGAATGGGCAACGTCCTTCATTGGCACGAGCAGAAGCGTGATCTTGCCGGGCTCATCCTGTCTTACCTGCAGGTGCTGCAGTAGCGCAAAAGCGTCATGATGCCGCCCGAACAGCAGTGCGGTTAAGGCAATCTTGCGGCCATCTTTACCCTGTACGAAATCTCCAATCCGCCCTTCCCTGATCCTGAATGAAAGTGCACCGCCATTGTGACCACGCGGTGAAACAAGGTCTCCCGTGTCGTAGCGGATGAACGGGTGCGCGACGTTATCGAAGGAAGTGCCTACCAAACGCGCGGCTCC
>JBKDZQ010000256.1:0-1858 GCA_047971325.1 Parahaliea sp. | reverse complement strand
CGATGGTGGCGTCCACCTGGGTCTTGGCCACGGCGCTTGCCAGCTTCAGCTTGGGCAGGAAGTCCACGACATACTCCGCCCCCCGGTACAGCTCGGTGTGGCCGCGCTGGCGGCCAAAGCCCTTGACCTCGGTCACCGTGATGCCCTGCACCCCGATTTCCGACAGCGCCGCGCGCACGTCGTCCATCTTGAAAGGCTTGATGATTGCGGTAACCAGCTTCATGTCCTTCATCTCCGACCGGTTCAAGTTTGTTAATTATGATGGGTGTAATGCGTTTCGCAAGCGGTTTGTACACGGCGTTTTGCAGGCACCACGCCGGATACCCGCGCAGTGCTTGCAAGTCGCCAGGCATTTGACCGGCGTGGCAATACCAAAATCCCCGGTCCCGGACCGGGGCTGTACACAGCGCGTAAAAACGGGGCCCGAAGGCCCTGAACACGCATCCGGAAATGCGCCACAAGCCTATTTGGAGGAGACGAACTCCGGGTAGGCCTCCATGCCGCACTCGGAGATGTCCACCCCTTCGTACTCTTCCTCCTCGCTGACCCGCAGGCCCAGCACCAGTTTCAGTACCATCCACACCACCAGGCTGGCGCCGAACACCCAGCCGAAAATCACCAGCGCACCAACCAGCTGGCCCATGAAGGTGGCCTCGGCGTCGGACAGCAACACCGCGAAGATACCCCACAGGCCGACCACACCGTGCACCGAGATGGCACCCACCGGGTCGTCGATTTTCAGCTTGTCCAGGCAAATGATGCTCAGCACCACCATGACCCCGCCCACGGCGCCGATGATGGCGGCCAGCAGGGGCGAGGGGTCCGCCGGTTCGGCGGTGATCGCCACCAGGCCCGCCAGGGCACCATTGAGGACCATGGTCAGATCGGCCTTGCCGAAGGTCAAGCGAGCCACTGCCAGTGCGGCAATCAGTCCCCCCGCGGCGGCGGCGTTGGTGTTCAGAAACACATTGGCGACTTCGTTGGCCACGGCGATGCCGCCCAGTTTCAGGGTGGAGCCACCGTTGAAGCCAAACCAGCCCATCCACAGGATGAAGGTACCCAGCGTGGCCAGTGGCATGTTGGCACCGGGAATGGCGTTGATGCCGCCATCGGCGCGGTACTTGCCCTTGCGCGCGCCCAACAGCAATACCCCGGCCAGGGCGGCGGAGGCACCCGCCAGGTGCACGATGCCGGAACCGGCGTAATCGCTGTAGCCGAACTGGTCATCCAGGTTGAGCCCGAACATGCCTTGCGCACCCCAGGTCCAGCTGCCTTCCACCGGGTAGATGAACCCGGTCATAACGATCGCAAAGGCCAGGAACGCCCACAGCTTCATGCGCTCGGCCACGGCACCGGAGACAATGGACATGGCGGTGGCAACAAAAACCACCTGGAAGAAAAAGTCCGAGGCACCGGAGTACACCGAGTCACCGTCAAAACCCGCCACGGCGGAATCCGCCAGCACCTGGGCCACCGCCGCATCGTCCATCCTGGCCACCGTCACCATGTCCGCCAGGAACCAGCCGCCGCCGTACATGAAGTGGTAGCCACAGATCAGGTACATAGTGCTGGCCACCGCGAACAGGGCCACGTTCTTGGTGAGGATTTCCGTGGTGTTCTTGGCGCGCACCAAGCCGGCCTCGAGCATGGCGAAGCCGGCGGCCATCCACATCACCAGTGCGCCGCACACCAGAAAATAGAAGGTGTCCATTGCGTACTGCAATTCAAAAATTTGGTTTTCCATGGGTATCAGATCTCTCTTGCGGTGAATCAGGGAGCGTTAAATGGCGTCTTCGCCGGTTTCGCCGGTGCGAATGCGAATGACCTGTTCCAGTGAGGAGACAAAAACCTTGCCGTC
>JBKDZQ010000255.1:0-7247 GCA_047971325.1 Parahaliea sp. | reverse complement strand
TGCAAATCCGGGGGGTTAGTGGGTCAATTTTGGATGCAAATCAACACACATCGAGCACCGCCCCAGCGGCCAGCGATATCAACAACATCATCGTCGGCGGCTACCGGGAGCGCTCGGCCGTCGGCGACCGCATGCAGCAGCGCTACGTGGACAGCCTGCGCGAAGAGACACCCTACACCACGCCCTCCGGGGAAACGGTCAGGCTGCCCAGCTTCTACGACAAAGTCTATACCGACGGCAACGGCACCTACCTCCTGAACAACGACGCGCTGTACAACCCCAACACCGACCCGACAATCAACAATGTCAACTGGCACCGTATCGAGGCGCAGCGGTGACAGGCGACATGCCTGGCTGAACTTACCGGCCAGTGGCCTCGCGCCACACCAGCACCCCGGCGCCCAGCGCCATGGCCGCCAGACTGTACCAGGTGATGGCGTAGACCAGGTGACTGTTATGGAAACGGATGACGGTGAGCCCACCAACCGGGCCGGCCCCTCCCGGACTGCCCGGCGCGCCGTTCTCGGCGTCGATAAAGTAGGGAGCGACCTCCGTCAGCGAGCGAGCCTCGGCGATGGCGGCCACATCACGGGAGTACCAGCGCTCACTGGCGACATCATTGCGCCGCAGCACACCACCGCCCGGTTCGCTCAGGCGCAGCAGGCCGGATATGGTCACCTGACCCGCCGGCACCTGGGCAGAGTGCACGCCCAGGCCGACAAATCCCCGGTTGATCAGCACGATGCTGCCATCGGCGCCCCGCAGGGGACTCAGGATCCAGTAGCCGGTGCCGAGGCCGGTGGCGGCGGTCACACGGGTGTCCCGCTCCGGCAGAAACCGGCCGGATACCAGCACATGACGGTATTCGTCGCTCTCGCGACTGACCCAGGGCCAGTCCTTGAGGGCGGGAGGCGCCGCCGCGGGGGCGGTCACGCGGGTGTTGACCCGCTCGATCAGATCCAGCTTCCACACCCGCCGCTCGAGCTGCCAGTTGCCCAATGCGACAAAACCGGCTGAGGCCAGCAGGGCACAGATGCTGGCGAGAATCCAGCCGCGTCGCCGCGGGCGTGTGAGGTCACCACTAACCGCCCTGCCCCCCCATCATGGACGGCATCATGTTGATGTTCATGTGGTACATCACCCACAGGGAACCGGAGAGGGTGACAAACACCAGCAGCAGGGTGAACAGCAGCGCCAGCATGTTCCAGCCGCCCTGGGACTGGAAATCCATGTGCAGGAAATACACCATATGCACCACAATCTGCACCAGCGCAAAGCAGAGGATGAGAATAATGGTGGCGTTGCGCGAATCCAGGACATCTCCCATCACCAGCCAGAAGGGAATCGCGGTGAGGACGACCGAGGCGACAAAGCCGGTCATGTAGCCACTGAAGCTGCTGTGGGGCGCTTCCTCTGAGGGATGGTCGTGGTCGTGATGCTCGCTCATATCATCGATCCCATCAGGTAGACATAGGTAAAGACACCGATCCAGACCACATCCAGGAAGTGCCAGAAAATGGACAGGCAATATACACGGCGCCGGTTGGCCTGGATCAGTCCGTGCTTGCGCAGTTGCAGCAGCAGGGTCACCAGCCAGATGCAACCGACGGTAACGTGCAGGCCGTGGGTGCCCACCAGGGTGAAAAATGCGGTCAGGAATCCGCTGCGCTGAGGGCCGGCGCCGATATGGACGAGATGATGGAACTCGTAGAACTCGACGCTCAGGAAGCACAGGCCGAACACGCCGGTTATCGCTAGCCAGAGCATGGTCCCGCCGAGACTGTTGTCCTGCATCTTCAACACGGCAAAGCCATAGGTGATGGAAGATATCAGCAGGAAGGCGGTATTGAGCGCCACCAGTTTCAGGTCGAAGATATCGGCACCGGAGGGGCCGCCGGCATAATTGAGGCTCAACACACCATAGGTGGCGAACAGGCCGGCGAAGATGAGGCAGTCGCTCATCAGGTAGATCCAGAATCCCAGGAGAGTGCCCTGGGGCGCGTGATGCTCCTCGCGCACCAGGAATTCCCGGGGGCCACCCTCCATTGCTGTTGTTGCCACCGCGTCGCTCATCAGGCCAGCACCTCCACCCTGTGGTTTTCCACGGCACCTACCTCGTCTGCCGGAATATAGTAGTCGCGCTTGTAGTTAAAAGTATGCGCGATGGCGGCAAGCAGCAGGGAGCCAAAGGACAGCCCTGCCAGCCACCAGATATGCCAGATCATGGCGAAGCCGAACACCGTGGCCAATCCGGCCAGGATGATGCCCGCCGGCGTGTTCTTCGGCATGTGGATGGGCAGGAACCCCTCCTTCGGCGGCTTGAAGCCGTGCTGCTTCATCGACCACCAGGTGTCGTTGTCGTACACCCGCGGGGTAAAGGCGAAGTTGTACTTCGGCGGCGGCGAGGAGGTGGACCACTCCAGGGTACGTCCGTCCCAGGGATCGCCGCTTTCATCGCGCAGGGCCTCGCGATCGCGGAAACTGACATACAGCTGCACCAGGAAGCACAGGATGCCAAGACCAACCAGCACCCCACCCAGCATGGCGATCTGGAACCAGATCTGCAGGGAGGCATCCTCAAAGTGACTGACCCGGCGGGTGACACCCATCAGGCCCAGTACATACAGCGGCATGAAGGCGGCGTAAAAGCCGACCAGCCAGAACCAGAAGGAAGCCTTGCCCCACTTCGGATCGAGGCGGAAACCGGCCACCTTCGGGAACCAGTAGTTGATGGCGGCAAACACACCGAATACCACGCCACCAATGATCACGTTGTGGAAGTGGGCCACCAGAAACAGGCTGTTGTGCAGCACGAAGTCCGCCGGCGGCACCGCCAGCAACACCCCGGTCATGCCGCCGATCACAAAAGTCACCATGAAGCCCACCGTCCACAGCATGGGCACTTCATAGCGGATGCGACCGCGATACATGGTGAACAGCCAGTTGAAGATCTTCGCCCCGGTGGGAATTGAGATGATCATGGTGGCAATGCCGAAGAAACTGTTGACCGAGGCACCGGAGCCCATGGTGAAGAAGTGGTGCAGCCACACCAGGTAGGACAGCACGGTAATCACCACCGTGGCGTACACCATGGACGAGTAACCAAACAGGCGCTTGCCGCTGTAGGTGGCAACCACCTCGGAGTACACACCGAACACCGGCAGCACCAGGATATAGACCTCCGGGTGACCCCAGATCCAGATCAGGTTCACATACATCATGGCGTTGCCGCCGAGGTCGTTGGTGAAAAAATGCATGTCCAGGTAGCGGTCCAGCGACAACAGCGCCAGAGCCACGGTGAGGATGGGGAACACCGCCACGATCAGCACATTGGCGCACAGGGCGGTCCAGGTGAACACCGGCATTTTCATCAGCGACATGCCGGGGGCGCGCATCTTGACGATGGTCACCACGAAATTGACCCCCGACAGCAAAGTTCCCACTCCGGCGATCTGTAGCGACCATATATAGTAGTCCACCCCGACCCCGGGACTTTGCAGTATCCCCGTCAGCGGTGGATAGGCCAGCCAGCCGGACTTGGCAAACTCGCCGACGAACAGCGACAGCATCACCAACACCGCGCCGGACACGGTCATCCAGAAGCTGAAGTTGTTGAGGAAGGGAAACGCCACATCGCGGGCACCGATCTGCAGCGGCACCACGAAATTCATCAGGCCCACCACGAAGGGCATGGCCACGAAAAAGATCATGATCACCCCGTGAGCGGTGAAAATCTGGTCGTAGTGCTCCGGCGGCAGGTAGCCTGCGTTCTCGCCAAAGGCCATGGCCTGGTGGGTGCGCATCATGATGGCGTCGGCAAAGCCCCGCAGCAGCATGATGACCCCGAGAATCATATACATCACGCCGATGCGCTTGTGGTCGATACTGGTGAACCACTCGTGCCACAGGTAGCCCCAGACCCGGTATCGGGTCAGGATCACCAGCAGGGCGATACCAACCACTGCCACCACCGCGAAGGTGCCCACGAGAATCGGTTCATGATAGGGAATGGATTCCCAGCTCAGCCGGCCGAAGATCGGCGATATGGTATCAGTCTGAGTCGACATATGGGTGCCTCCGGCGCCCTGGCGTTAAACGGAACGACCGCCCATCAGCGCGGCCATGTAGTTGGCAAACAGCGCGCTACTCGCCGTGCCCTTCGTGAACGGCATGGCTTTTCATCATGTCTTTCATGCAGACCTGCCCCGGTTCCACGCAGCGGTTGAGAATGGCGTCGTACAGACCCGGCGCGACCTCGCGGTAGTAGCGCACCGGGTCGTCGATGCTTGGTCTGGCCAGTGCCTTATAGGCATCCACGCCCAGCGGACTGCCCTCGGCCTTCACCCGTGCCACCCACTGGTCGAAGTCCTGCCGGGACATGCCCAGGAACTTGAAGCGCATCTGGCTGAAACCTTCGCCGGAATAGTTCGAGGAGAAACCCTCGTAGCTGCCGGGCTTGTTGATGACCGCGTGTAACTGGGTTTCCATGCCGCCCATGGCATAGATCATGCCCGCCAGGGCCGGCACATAGAACGCATTCATCATGGTGGTGGAGGTAATCCTGAATTGCAGCGGCTGATCCACTGGTGCCGCCAGTTCATTGACCGTGGCGATACCCAGTTCCGGGTAGAAAAACAGCCACTTCCAGTCCATGGCAACCACTTCCACTTCCATGTGCCTGGCATCAGCCGCCAGCGGTGTCTGATGATCGATGCGCTCCAGGGGGCGGTAGGGATCGAGCTTGTGCGTACTCACCCAGGTCATGGCGCCGAGGGCAATGATGATGATCAGTGGTGCGGCCCAGATCACCAGTTCCAGCACCGTGGAATGGCCCCAGTCCGGCTGATATGTGGCATTTTTGTTGGAGGCGCGGTAACGCCAGGCAAACAGCAGGGTCAGGATAATGACCGGCACGATAATGATCAGCATCAGGTAGGTGGACCAGAGAATCAAATCGGCCTGCTGCGCCGCCACATCGCCGGAAGGGGACATGACCACCCATTTGCAACCGGCCAGTGGCAGCATCAGAGCGGTGATCAGGAAAAGTCCGAAGCGTTTTCTGAGAGTTGCCATTGGCGCTCGCGAATCAGGTTAGCTTGAATAAATGTATAGGTCACTCTACGCTAAATGTACAATCAGATGTATTGGACAACTTGTCCTATCGTTGCCAGACAGCGAAGCGAGTAGCCTGTGCACGCAATTTGCCGAGGTTTTTCTGGGGATCAAGCGCCATGACCAACACCACCGGACATCCTTCTTCACCAGGCTTCGCCAATACCGGCGGGAAAGCGACGCCCACGGCCCATTCGGCGGTGGCGCCGGGCGAAATTGCGGTCGGCGTGGTGGTCGGTCGCGCGTCGGAGTATTTCGACTTTTTTGTGTTCGGCATCGCCTGCGTGCTGGTGTTCCCCGCGGTGTTCTTTCCCTTCGCCAGCCGCCTCGATGGTACGCTTTACGCGTTCAGTATTTTTGCCCTGGCCTTCGTGGCGCGCCCCTTTGGCACCGCCCTGTTCATGACCATCCAGCGCCGCTGGGGCCGCAGTGTCAAACTCACCACGGCGCTGTTTTTTCTGGGCACTGCCACCGCGGGCATCGCCTTCCTGCCGAGCTACCAGTCCCTTGGCGGGCACGCCATCGCCCTGCTGGCCTTCTTCCGCATTCTGCAGGGCTTTGCCCTGGGTGGCTCCTGGGATGGCTTGCCATCACTGCTGGCACTGAACGCACCGGAGGGGCGTCGCAACTGGTTTTCCATGCTGGGGCAACTGGGTGCACCACTGGGTTTCCTGCTGGCCAACGCCATCTTCCTCTACCTGATCCTCAACGTCAGCCAGGAGGATTTCATTGACTGGGCCTGGCGCTATCCGTTCTTTGTCGCCTTCGCCATCAACGTGGTGGCACTGTTTGCGCGTCTGCGCCTGGTGCTTGGCGAGGAATACACCCTGGCCATGGAAGAACGTGCTCTGGAACCCATCAGCACCCGGCAGATGCTGCGTGAGCAGGGCCGCAACATCTTTGTGGGGGCCTTCGCGGCGGTGGCCAGCTATGCCCTGTTCCACATCGTCTCCATCTTCCCGCTGTCGTGGATATCGCTCCACCAGTCGCAGGTGATTGACAAGGTGCTGAAGATACAGATCTGGGGCGCCCTGCTGGCAGTGCTGGGCACCATCGCCTCAGGCCTCATCGCCGACCGCATCGGCAAACGCACCACCGTCGGCCTCATGGCCTGCCTGATCGGTGTTTTCGCCCTGCTGGCACCGATGCTGATGAACGGCTCGCCGGCACTGCAAAATGCCTTCATCCTGATCGGCTTCACACTGCTGGGCCTGTCCTACGGCCAGGCCACCGGCAACGCGACCTCCAACTTCCCGGCGCGCTACCGCTATACGGGCGCCGCCCTCACCGCCGATTTCGCCTGGCTGTTCGGCGCCGCTTTCGCACCGCTGGTGGCGCTGTCGCTGTCGAACGAATTCGGCCTGGGTGCCGTCACCGGCTACCTGCTGTCCGGTGTCGCCTGTTCGCTGGTGGCCCTGCGTATCAACCGCTCGCTGGCAACCGAGCGCTAACCCCCCCCGCTGTCGCCAGGGCCGCGGCCCTGGCGCGCGGCCCGCACCCGTCGCAATTGGATAAATCGAATTACTCATTCGATTAATGGAATTGGCGCCTTCGATCCTGTGCAATCATACTCTATGGAGCTGACCGTACAGGTCGGCCAGCCCTGCGTCGCGCGTTTTTGCGCCCCCATTGCACCGGGGAACGCCTGCGCACCGCATCTACACCCAATGCCGCGTATTGAGGAAAGCAGAATGAGCCACCATAACCAATTCAGAAAAACACTGGCTGTCGCCACACTGTGCGCGACGTGCGCCACCGCACTCACCACCAGCGCAGCCGACGCGCCCGACAACGACTACTGGTGGCCCAACCGCCTGAGCCTGGAGCCGCTGCGTGATTCATCCGCATCGGCCGATCCCCTGGGGGCGGATTTCGACTACGCGGAAGCCTTCAAGCAGCTCGACGTCGAAACCCTGAAACAGGATCTGCGCACGCTGATGACTACCTCCCAGGACTGGTGGCCAGCCGATTACGGACACTACGGACCGCTGTTCGTCCGCATGTCCTGGCACGTGGCGGGCACCTACCGCTCCATCGACGGCCGCGGCGGTGTCGATGGCGGCATGCAACGCTTCGCACCGCTCAACGCCTGGCCGGACAACGTCGGCCTGGACAAGGCCCGCCGCCTGCTGCTG
>JBKDZQ010000254.1:0-10080 GCA_047971325.1 Parahaliea sp. | reverse complement strand
AATAAAAACAGTCAATAATGTTTAAATATAATGTCCACCATCGTGCCCAATAGGCGGATTGGGGGCGAGGGCCAGGTCCGAGGGCGAGGACATATAAAAACAGTTAAACCTGTTTGTTAGTTTGGTGAAGGTGTGCCAGAATGACAACAGGCGGCGCGCCGGGCTCGTCCTGCGCTTCTTGCGTGTGCTGCGCATAACACAGATAACATACATAGTGACAAGGAAATTCTAGCTATGCTCCAGAGTCTGGAAGGAAAAACAGTGCTGGTCACGGGGGCCGCCGGCGGTATTGGCCGGGCCACGTGTGAGCGTTTTCTGCGCGAGGGCGCCAGGGTGGTGGCGGCAGACCTGAAAACTGCCTCACTGTCCCTGGGCGAGCCCGACCGCGTGCGGCTGGTGGACGCCGACCTGACCACGGCGGCCGGTGCCGCCGCCTGTGTCGAGGCAGCGGTGGCGTCCTTTGGTGGCCTGGATATGGCCTTTCTGGGGGCCGGGGTGGAATGCACCGCAGCCACGGTGGAAAATTTCTCCGAGGCCGAGTACGAGCGTGTTTTCAATGTCAACGTGCGGGGCATCTTCCTGTGCTGCCAGGCGGTGGTAAAACACCTGAAGCAGGCCGGGCGCCCGGGCAGCATTGTGCTGGTGGCCTCCATCGCCGGCCTGCAGGGCAGTCCCACCACCGCCATCTACAACGCCTCCAAGCACGCCGTGGTGGGCATCAGCAAATGCCTGGCCATGGAAGTGGGCGCCGCCGGCATTCGCGTCAATGTGCTCTGCCCCGGCATGATCGACACCCGCATGGCCCACTCCCTGGAAAAAAGCATTGGTGCCGCCAGCGGTTCCGGCGCGGCGGATGTCAAGGCATCGATCGAAGCCGCCAGTGTGCTCGGCCGCTACGGCACGGCGGAGGAAGTAGCGGCCATTGGCGCCTGGATTCTCAGTGACGACGCCTCCTACTGCCACGGCGAAACCTTCACGGTTGGCGGCGGCATGATGGCCTGAGCGGGGGATGCCGCAATGACAAGGGTTTACAGTGTAGACGAGCTGATCGCAATTCCTGGCATCCGTCAGGCACTCGCCCTGCACAGCCAGGGGGTCGATCGCGCGGATGAAGGCCTGCTGGGGGCGGCGTATCACGCCGATGCCGAGGTGGACTACGGTTTTTTCAAGGGGCCGGCGAGCGAGTTCGTGCCCCTGCTCTGTGGCGCCCAGCGCCAGAGTCCACTGAGCCTGCATCGCAGTGCGCCACCCTGGATTCGGATGGCGGGTATGAGGGCGCGCTCGGAAACCTATGTGCTGGCCTGCGCCTCGGGCGAGGAGGCCGGTGGCCCGGTGCAACGCATGATCGGCGGCCGCTACCTGGACCGGCTGAGCTGCCGGGATGGTGACTGGCGCATCGATCACCGTCACTATGTGATGGACTGGAATATCAACCTGCCGGGCAGTTCCGCTTTTTCCGGTACCTCGGCCCTGCTGGCCAATCACGTCCCCAAGGGCGGTCACGCCGAAGTCGACCCCGGTCGGGCGCTGCTCGCCCTGGGTCTGGCGCGCCCGCCTGCACAGGAGAACAAGCGCATGGCATCCCATAACCGCGACGCACAGATCGACGAGGCCCTGGCGCGGCTGGCCATCCACGACCTGCTCATGGCCTACGCGCGCGGCGTCGATCGCGCCGACGTGGAACTGCTGGCCTCCATCTTCCTGCCGGAATCCACGGTGATTTCCGGCGCGTTCAACGGCGCCGGCCAGGATTTCGCCCGGGAAATCACCGCTTTTGTCAGCCAGAATATGGACCACAGCTTTCACTCGATTGCCAACGAGTGGGTGCAGGTGGCGGGCAGCCGGGCCGTCGGTGAAGCCTATGTCATTGCTCATGTGACTGCCGATGGTACCGATACCATCACCGGCGGCCGCTATATCGACGAATTCGAGTGCCGCGAAGGTGTCTGGAAGATCAGCAGTCACACTTTTGTGGCGGACTGGAACATGAGCCAGCCCAGCACTTTCCAGAGCGATGGCATGTACGAGGCGCTGGACACCCGCGGCCGCTTCGGCCGGGAGGATCCGGTGTACCGGTTCTGGAACGCGCCCTGAGTGCGTCCCGGCAGGCGATTTTTACCCGGCAACGGCAGCATTGAGACAGCATATCTAACAGGAGCATGACCATGGCAGGCAGAATGCAGGACAAGGTGGTGGTGATCGTCGGTGCCTCGGACGAGCGCAGCATGGGCGCGGCAACCGCGCGGCGCCTGCACGCCGAGGGCGCAAAACTGGTGCTGGCGGCGCGTCGGGAAGACAGAGTGAAAGCGGTGGCCAAGCCGCTGGGTGCGGTGGCGGTGGCCTGCGATATCAGCAAGGAAGAGGACGTTGAGGCCCTGGCGGCAAAGGCGGTTGAAGCCTATGGTCGCCTGGATGGCGCCATCAGCTTCGCCGGAGTCGACGTGGGTGCCGCCCTGGCGGATACCACCCGCGAATCCCTGCAACTGTGCTGTGACGTGCACATCATTGGCACCGCGATGTTCATCAAGCACATGGCGGCGAGTATGGGCGAGGGGGGCGGTTCCATCGTCATTACCTCTTCCCAGACCGCGATTCTCGCCCCGCCTGGCCTTGCCGCCTACTCCGGTACCAAGAAGGGTGGGGACCAGATCGTGCGCGTCGCGGCGGTGGAATATGGTGCGCAGAACATCCGGGTGAACTCCCTGTCGCCGGGCTTTACCCCGAGTGCGATGACCGCCGGCTACCTGGAAGTGCCGAGCATCAAGGCTGCCTTCATCAGGGAAATTCCCCTGGGCCGGCTGCCCACGGCGGAGGATATGGCCAACACCGCACTGTGGCTGGTGTCCGACGAGTGCTTCGTGACCGGACAGGTCATCGATGTGTCCGGTGGCCAGACCCTGCGCCGCATCCCCACCGCGGAGGAAATGTCCTGATGGCCGGAGCGCAGATCAAGATGGTTACCCTGCTGCGGCGCAAACCGGGGCTGAGCCTGGAAGAATTCATCGAACTTTACGAAAATGGCCACCGGCTGATTGGCGAGCGCTACCTCCGCGGCCACGCCTCGCGCTATGTGCGCCGCTTTCTGCGCCCCCTGCAGGTGCCTGGCCAGGCGGAGGTGAAACGGGATTATGATGTGGTGATGGAAATCTGGTTCCCAGACCAGGCGGCTTACGAAAGCGCCATGGCCGCGATTTCGGCGCCGGCAGCCGCGCAGGAAATCGCCGAGGACGAGGCGCGCCTGTTCGACCGGGACGGCATTCACAGCTTTACCGTCGAAGAATATGAATCGGATATGTGAGGTGTGGTCATGACACCAAACAACAGCATTGTGCTGCAGCGCTATCCCAAAGGTGAAATCACCGTCGATGACTTCGCGCTGCGCAGCGCCCCGGTCCCGGAACCGGGGCCGGGGCAGTTCCTCATCCGCAACCTGGTGCTGTCCATGGACGCCGGTTTCCGCCAGTGGATGAACGAGGGTGCTGGCGACAACTACCTGCCGGGCATGGCGCTGGAGACACCGGTCCAGAGCATGGTGCTGGGCCGGGTGGTGGCGAGCCGCCATCCGGAATATCCCGAGGGTACGGTGGTCAATGCCCGCACCGCCTGGGAGGACTACAGCCTGCTCGATGGCAGCGACCTGTGCGCGGCGCTGGCGGTGGATGCGCAGGTGCCGATCGAGGAGTACATGGCGACCCTCGGGCCCACCGGCATGACGGCCTATTTCGGCCTGCTGGAGATTGGCCAGCCCAGCGCCGGCGAAACCCTGCTGGTCAGTGCCGCCGGCGGTGCGGTAGGCACCGTGGTGGGTCAGCTCGGGCGCATCCGCGGCTGCCATTGCATCGGACTCACCAGCAGCGAGAGCAAGGCGCGCTGGCTGGAGACGGAGGTGGGATACCATCGCGCCATCAGTCGCGAGCGTTTTCCCGATCTGTCCGCGGCGCTGGCGGAAGCTGCCCCGGAGGGGTTGGATATCGTGTTCGACAATGTCGGCGGCAGCGTGCTGGACACCGCCATGGGCCACCTGCGCGAGCGCGCCCGGCTGGTGCTGTGCGGTGCCATCGCCCAGTACGAGCGCGAGCAGCCGGAGCCGGTGTTCAACACCTGGGAATTGATTACCAAGCGCGCCACCGCCAGCGGCTTCATGTTCTCCGACTACGCCGATCGCTTCGGTGACGCGATGGACGAACTGGCGGGCTGGCTCAAGTCCGGCTCACTGCGGGGCTTCCTGAACACCTACGACGGGCTGGAAAACGCGCCGGCGGCCTTCTGCGACATGATGCACGGTCGTTCCCGCGGCAAATGCCTGGTGCGGCTGGGACGTTAGCGAAACTGACCTGCGCCCCTGTTTCGGGGCGCAGGGTTGTCGTGTTACGGAGGGCTCAGAACTGGGAGGCGGGCAGGTGCACGACCAGACCGTTGAAGTCGGCGGTAATATCCACCTGGCAGCCCAGCCGGCTGTTGTCCTTCGGGTCCACCGCGAAATCCAGCATTTCCTTTTCCATGGGGTTGGCTTCACCGACCTTTTCCACCCAGGCCTCGTCGATATAGCAGTGGCAGGTGGCGCAGCTGCAGGCGCCACCGCACTCGGCGAGGATGCCCTCGATGCCGTTGTCGACGGCGGTCTGCATGATGGTGGACCCGACCTCTGCCTCCACTTCAAAGGTCCTGCCGTCGTTCTCGATGTAGGTGATGGTAACCATGTTATTGTTTCCGTTGAATGGATGGTTGGCTTGCGCCCGTGGTCTTTGGTCGTGAGGGCCGTGTCCTGCGCCGGCTGGTGCCATTGGCGCCGCTGGCCGCGGGTGCCCGGGCGGTGGTTTCGCGGCTGGTACTGTCCCGGTGCCGGTAGACTCTTTCCAGTTCCTCCAGCGCCTCCCGGGTGTGCAGTGCCAGGCGCTGCATGTGCGGCAGGGTATCGCGACAGCCGGCAAAACCGAAGGTCAGGGTGCCGGCATAGCTGTAGCAGGTGATGTTCAGGGCCTGGCCGTGGGTGACTGCGGACACTGGATAGATGGCCTCCAGTCGGGAGCCGCGGAAGTACAGTGGCTCGGAGGGGCCGGGCACGTTCGACACGGTGACGTTGAACACCGGTCGTGTCCGCCCTTCAAGCCCGGCCAGCATCTGCAGGCTGTAGGGTGCCAGCAGGGCGGCGGAGAACGTTTCCACCGAACCACTGGGCAGCTCCTGCAACACCGACTTGGCCCGGCGGGTGGAGGCGCTAATGGCCTCCAGGCGGCGTTCGGGGTCGGCGATGTTGGTGGCCAGGTCGGCGATGATAAAACTCACCGCAGTACCCGAACCCTGGTCATCCTTGCTGCGCAGGGAGACGGGAATACCGGCGGTCAGCGGGCGGCCGGGCAGTGCACCCAGATCCTTCAGAAAGGCGCGCAGGGCGCCGCTGCACAGGGCCAGCACCACATCGTTGACGGTGCAGTTGCCCAGTTTCGAAATGCGCTTGATGCGCGAGAATTCGTACTGCTGGGTGGCGAAGCGGCGCTGCCCCTTGATGCGGTGGTTGAGAAGGGAGATCGGGGTCTGGAAGGGCATGACCACATGGTCTTCCTCCCGCCGCGCGGCGCGGGCCAGGGTGACCAGTGCCTTGCCTATCTGGGTGGCGGAGGAGACAGCGTTGGGTAGCGAGCGCAGGGCCTCGCGCAGGGTGACGCGCTCCTTGAGCGGCATGCCGGCGGAGGGGGCGTGGGCGGTCCACAGCGCCGGGGTGTCGACATCGGCCGGATCGGTGGCCATGGAGCGCTGCAGCATGCGGATGCCGGAAATACCGTCCACCAGCGAATGGTGCATCTTGAAATAGACCGCGAAGCGATTGTTCTCCAGGTTTTCAATCACATGGTACTCCCACAGGGGGCGCGAGAAATCCATGGGATTGCTGTGCAGGCGGGAGATCAGCATGCCCAGCTCACGCTCGCCGCCGGGGCGGGGCAGGGAGTAGTGCCGCACGTGATACTCCATGTCCGGGTCGTAGTCGCGGGTCCAGGTGGGTGCCGCGAAGCGCAGGTTCGGGTGCAGCAGGCGCCGGTTGAAGGGGTCGGCAAAGTCAGTGGAATTGCGCAGCCCGGACACCAGGTTCTGCAGGTAGTCCGCTGCGGCGTCCCGGGGAAGCTCGTAGATCAGCAGGGTGGCCACGTGCATGGGGCGCTCGCGGCTTTCCATGACCAGCCAGGCTGCGTCGCTCAGGTTGACTCTTTCGTTCATCGCCATGCATCCATTCTCCCGCCCTGGAGGGCCATCACGCAAACCTCTGTCCGGCTGCTCAACGCGAGCACGGGCGGGCCGCAACCGCCTCGTGCTTTGTCGACAGCCTCTGTTCGGTCGTTTGGCGGTATCGCCAGCTGGTTGGACATGCGGCTGGTACTGTTTATACGCTCGCCGCTCGCCCTGTTGGTGATGAAAATGTGGCAAACAGAGCCAGTGCAGCATAGCCTAATTTTCGCCGCCACCCTAACAGAGGCGCACTAAAAAAACAATGGCGTTTGTATTTTTATGTCCTGGTGGATTTGGCGTGCCAGGCCGTGACTTCAGCTTCAACCCTGCACAAATTCCGTCACTTCCAGGTTGAAACCCGACAGGGCATTGAAGTGCACCGGGGCGGACATCAGCCGCATCTTGCCCACGCCCAAGCGCTTGAGAATCTGCGAACCGGTGCCGATGACGCGGTAGTTGCGGGTGCCGTCGGCACTGGCCGGGCCGGTGGTCACCGGCGGTTGCGGAAACTGGCGCACTTCCGCCAGCAGTTGCGACGCGCTCTGGGTCTGGCCGATCAGGATGATGGCACCGCAGCCTTCCTGGGCCAGCCGGGCCAGGGCGCGGCGGTAGGACCAGCCCTCGCTGCCGGGAATGCGGGTACCCAGCACGTCGCGCAGGGTGTTCACGGTCTGGATACGCACCAGGCAGGGTTGGTCCTCGCGGATCTCGCCGCGGGTGAGAGCGAAGTGCAGGGTGTCGTCCACCTGGTCGCTGAAGGTGTGCAGCTGGAACCCACCGAACTCGGTGTCCACCGCGCGGGTATCGCTCAGCTCCACCGACTGCTCGTGCAGGGCGCGGTACTCGATCAGGTCGGCGATGGTACCGATGCGCAGGTCGTGTTTCTCAGCGAACACTTCCAGCTCCGGGCGGCGGGCCATGGTGCCGTCCTCGTTCATGATCTCCACGATCAGCGCCGCCGGTTCGAAGCCGGCCATGCGCGCCAGGTCCACCCCGGCCTCGGTGTGGCCCGCGCGGCGCAGCACGCCGCCGGGTTTGGCCACGAGTGGGAAGATGTGCCCGGGCTGGATGATGTCCCCCGGGCCGGCACTGGCGGCCACCGCCTGACGCACGGTGTGGGCGCGCTGCACCGAACTGATGCCCGGCCCCCGGCGCTCGGCGGCGTCGATGGACACGGTGAAGTTGGTCTCGTGCTGGGAGCGGTTGTCGCGCACCATCAGCGGCAGTTGCAGGCGCCGGGCCCGGGCCTCGGTGATCGGCATGCAGATCAGGCCGCAGGCTTCGCTGGAGAAAAAGTTGATGATCTCCGGCGTCACCGCCTCGGCGGCGACGATCAGGTCGCCCTCGTTTTCCCGGTCCTCGTCATCCATGAGGATGACCATTTTCCCGGCGCGGATGTCATCGAGGATGTCGGGAATGCCACTTAGTGCCATGGGTGCTCCAGCGCTGTTCAAACCAGTTCGATAGCGACCGCCGTGGCTTCGCCGCCGCCGATGCACAGGGCCGCCACACCGCGTTGCTTGCCGTAGTGCCGCAGGGCGTACATCAGGCTGACGATGATGCGCGAGCCGGTTGAGCCGATGGGGTGGCCCTGGGCACAGGCACCGCCGTGCACGTTCACCCTGGCGTGATCCAGGCCCAGGTCCTGCATGGCCAGCATGGTCACCATGGCGAAGGCCTCGTTGATCTCGAACAGGTCCACGTCGTCGGCGCTCCAGCCGGTTTTTTCAAACAGCTTGCGTATCGCGCCGATGGGGGCGATGGTGAACTCCGCCGGCTCCTGGCTGTGACGGCTGTGGGCGATGATGCGGGCCATGGGCTTGAGGCCACGGCGCCGGGCCTCGCTCTCGGCCATCAGCACCAGTGCGCTGGCGCCGTCGGAAATCGAGCTGGAGTTGGCGGCGGTGATGGTGCCGTCTTTGTCGAAGGCCGGACGCAGGCCGGGAATCTTGTCGATAGCGGCCTTGTGGGGCTGCTCGTCGTCTTCCACCACCACCTTGCCCTTGCGGGTCTCGACCGTGATCGGCACGGTTTCGGCCTTGAGGGAACCATTCTCGATGGCGCGCTTGGCGCGGGCCAGGGACTCCACCGCGAAGGCGTCCATCTGCTCGCGGGTCAGGCCGCGTTCGTTGGCGGTCTGCTGGGCAAAGCTGCCCATGGCGCGGCCGGTGTAGGCGTCTTCCAGGCCGTCGAGAAACATGTGGTCGTAGATGGTTTTGTGACCGGCGCGCAGACCGGCGCGAACGCCGGGCAGTACGTGGGGCGCGTTGCTCATGCTCTCCATGCCGCCAGTGACGACCGCGGTGTTGGTGCCGGCGATGATGCTGTCGTAGCCAAAGAGGGTGGCCTGCATGCCGCTGCCGCAGAGTTTGTTCAGGGTCACCGCGCCGGTGGATGAGGGGATGCCGGCGCTGATGGCCGCCTGACGGGCGGGGCCCTGCTTGAGACCGGCGGGCAGCACGCAGCCCATGAAGACCTCATCCACCGCGGCAGCCTCGACGCTGCTGCGCTCCAGGGCGGCGGCAATGGCCGCGGCGCCCAGCTCGGTGGCGGTGACTTCGGACAGGCTGCCCTGCAGGCCTCCCATGGGAGTGCGGGCACCGGCGACAATGACGACTGATTCCTGGCTCATAGTGAATTCCGGTCTGTTGTTCAGAGGTGGACGGGAAGCCGGACCATCGGTGTGACCCGGGAAAACGTCGGCCATTTAGCCACAGAGCCTGCAGTCGCACAAGCTGGCCCGCTTGGGCGCCGGCTTGAGCACTGAAACCGGTGCCGCCGATCTCTAGCGCGAACCATCCCCGGAGGGATCAAACAGCTTGCCACGGGCGGCCCGGCGGTAGCGCATGGGGCTGATACCGTGGTGGCGGCGAAACAGGCGGGAAAAATAGCTCACGTCCTGCAGGCCGAGTTGCCAGCAGATATCGCCGATACTGAGATTGCTGCGCCGCAGCAGGTCCCGGGCGGTGGCCAGGCGCAGGCCGGTCAGGTACTGGCGCGGGCTGACCCCGGTGGCTTCCCGGAAGCGCCGGTTGAGGGTGCGCGGACTCAGCTCCAGGCGCCGCGCCAGGGTCGCCAGGCTTACCTCCTTGCCCAGGTGGTCCTGCAGGTACTGCTGGGCCTCCAGAACCGTTTCATCGTGGTGGCTGCCGCGGGCCCGGCCCTGGTAGGCGGCAGCGCGGAAGGAGCGGCGGATTTCCGGGGAAAAC
Organism: Parahaliea sp.; assembly: GCA_047971325.1. Taxonomy (GTDB): domain Bacteria; phylum Pseudomonadota; class Gammaproteobacteria; order Pseudomonadales; family Halieaceae; genus Parahaliea. The sequence continues at coordinate 649 of JBKDZQ010000254.1, read as the reverse complement.
TGCTGTTCCACCGCCTTTGCAATACGGGTGCCGAACCAGTCCTCCACAATGTGCACCATCAGGTCGGCGATAGAGTTCACACTGCCGACGCAGTAGATATTGTCGCTCTGGGTGATCAGGTGGCGGGTCTTGAGTTCGACCTGGGGATAGCGCTGGGCAAAGCGGGAAAAATAGTTCCAGTGGGTGGTTGCCGGGCGGCCGTCGAGCAGGCCGGCCTCCGCCAGCAGGCAACTGGCGGTACCCACGCTGCAGATGCGGGTGCCGGAACTGGCGATGTCCGCCAACAGGCCCAGCCAGGGCGCGGCCTGTCTCAAAGTGGGCAGGGGGTTGCGCCAGATGGCGGGCAGAATGAGCAGGTCCAGCGCCGGCAGCTGGGTGAAGCCCAGGTCCGTCCGCAGGGTAACGCCGCTGGCCAGCCGCAGGGGGCCGGGGTTTGGTTCCGGGCCGGCCAGCACAAAGCGCACCTGCGGTTGGCCGCGCTGCTCGACGCTGGCCATCTGGCTGGCGGCCTGGAGTATCTCCATGGGCAGGGTGACGCTGGTGGCCAGGGCGTCGGGGTAGAGGGCGGCGGCGGCGCTGTGCATGGGGTGCCCCGGGTGGGTCTGCTCGAATCGATTGACGAAAATAGCATATAAAATGTCTGAAATGA
>JBKDZQ010000253.1:0-2265 GCA_047971325.1 Parahaliea sp. | reverse complement strand
GTGGGCAAGCCCGGTGCCGGCGGCCGCACGGAGCGCCTGCTGGGGCATCTTGGCATCGCCGAGCGGGTGCGCTTTGTCAGTGGTGTCAGCACCGGGCAGCTGGTGGCCCACTATGCCGAGGCCACTCTGGCGGTGGTGCCGTCGCTGTACGAGGGCTTTGGCCTGCCCGCCGGCGAGGCCATGGCCTGCGCTGTGCCGGTGGTCTCCACCGACGGTGGCGCCCTGCCGGAGGTGGTGGGTGAGGCCGGGGTGCTGGTGCCGGCCGGCCAGGTGGAAGCGCTGGCGCAAGCGATAGCGGGGCTGCTGGAGGATCCCGCGCGCCGTGCGCAACTGGGCGCCGCCGGCCGCGCGCGCATTGTGGAACGTTTCAGCTGGGAGGTCTGCGCCCGGGAAGTGAGCCGATACTACGAGCGGGTGCTGGCCGGTGCAGACGGTTGATTTCGACTTTTTCCGCCTGCCGCCGGGGGCGCGGGTGCTCGACCTCGGTTGCGGTGAGGGGCGTCATGTCATCTCCGCCTATCTTGAAGGCGAGGTGCAGTCGGTGGGGGTGGACCTGGCACTGGCGGACCTGCAGGCCACCCGAGACAAGTTCCAGCCCTTCGCCCGCGACAACGACCCGGGCCGCAGCTTCGGCCTCGCCGCCGCCACTGCGCTGGCGCTGCCCTTTGCCGATGGCTGCTTTGACCGGGTGATCTGCTGCGAAGTTCTCGAACACATTCCCGACTACCGCGGCGCACTGGCGGAAATCCGCCGGGTGCTCCGGCCCGGCGGACTGCTCTGCTTGAGCGTGCCCCGGCGCTGGCCGGAGCGCCTGTGCTGGGCCCTGAGCCGGGACTACCATCTGACGCCGGGTGGACACCTGCGTATTTTCCGCGCCAACGAGCTGTGCCGGGAGGTGGAGGCGCCGGGCTTTGTCCGCTATCACCGCCACTGGGCACATGCCCTGCACAGCCCCTACTGGTGGCTGCGCTGCCTGTTCTGGCGAACCCGGGACAGCAATGTCCTGGTGCGCCAGTATCACCGGCTGCTGGTCTGGGACATGCTGCAAAAACCCGCCCTGACCCGCACTGTGGAGCGCCTGCTCAACCCCCTGCTGGGCAAGAGCGTGGTGCTGTATTTTCGCCGGGAGCCGGGGGCGTGAGCGGCCCCTACTTCAGCCGGGGCCTGTATCCCCAGGATTTCCTGCGACCGACGGTGGAGTGCCTGCTGCGCCAGCAGCGCCCCAGCGGCGAGATTCCCTGGTTCGCCGGCGCTCACACCGACCCCTGGAACCATGTGGAGGCGGCCATGGGCCTGTCTATTGGCGGTGAGCTGGCGGCGGCGGCGCGCGCCTACCACTGGCTGCATGACACCCAGTTGCCCGATGGCAGCTGGTGGGCGGTCTGTCGCGAGGGCCGGGCGGACACCAGCGGGCGCCGGGAATCGAATTTTGTCGCCTACGTGGCCACCGGCGTCTGGCATCACTACCTCATCAGCCGCGACGAGGGTTTCCTGGCAGCCCTGTGGCCCTGCGTGGAGCGGGCGGTGGCGTTTGTACTCGACCTGCAATCCGGGCAAGGCGAGATCGACTGGGCGGTGGATGCCGGCGGCAGGCCCATGGATGACGCCCTGGTCACCGGCTGCAGTTCCATCTACAAGAGCCTGGAATGCGCCCACAATATCGCGGTGACGCTCGGGCAGCCGCGACCGCAGTGGCTCGCTGGTCGCCGGGCCCTGGGTGAGGCGCTGCGGCGCCGGCCCGAGCGCTTCGACCGCCACTGGGAAAGCAAGGCGCGCTATGCCATGGACTGGTTCTACCCCGTGCTTGCCGGGGTGGTGACCGGAGCACAGGCCCGCGCCCGGCTGGCGGCGCGCTGGCGGCAGTTTGTCGAGCCCGGCCTGGGCTGTCGCTGTGTCAGCGACGAGCCCTGGGTCACGGTGGCCGAGAGCTGCGAGCTGGTGATGGCCCTGCTGGCCGCGGGGGACCACGCCCGGGCGGTGGAGTTGTACAGCTGGCTGCACCAGTGGCGCGAGCCCGACGGCACCTACTGGACTGGCTACCAGCTGGCGCTGGATGTCCTGTGGCCGAGAGAGCAGCCCACCTGGACCGCCGGTGCGGTATTGCTGGCGGCGGATGCGCTGACCGGCCACACGGCGGCGGCGGGCCTGTTTACCGGGGTGAACCTGCTGCCGCTGCCGGCGCAGGTCGCCACCCGCTGCCTGCGAGTGGACTGAACCGTCATCTGGAAGCCGCGCTAGCGGCGGCGCAGCACGCCCAGCGTGTTG
>JBKDZQ010000252.1:0-10738 GCA_047971325.1 Parahaliea sp. | reverse complement strand
ATTTCACGGATAAGAGCCGATAAGCTGGTGCATATTTAAGCATAAACCTGCCGGGGCTTCCTCCATGCGCGAACTGACTGCGCTGTTTCAGCACTCCTGGCCGTCGCTGCTGGTGCTGGTCATCACCGTGCTGGCGGTGCTGGCCACGAGCCACCTTGCCCGTCAGAGCAGGACGGGCACCACCGGCGTGCTGTACCAGTTACTGACCTGGGCACTGGTGTCCACCGGTATTGTCGTGCTGGTGGTGGTACTGCCGCTGTCGGATGACACCCAGGGCCAGATTCTCGGCCTGCTGGGGCTGGTGCTCACCGCGGTCATCGCCCTGTCCTCCACCACCTTCGTGGCCAACGCCATGGCCGGCATCATGCTGCACATCACCCGGCCCTTCCGCCCCGGCGACTACGTGCGGGTGAACGGGGAATTCGGCCGCGTGGCCCGCCACTCCCTGGTCAACACCCAGATCCAGACCGAGTGGCGCGACCTCACCACCCTGCCCAACCTGTTCCTGGTGAACAACCCGGTCACCGTATTGCACCGGGACGGCACCATCATTTCCGCCGAGGTCTCCATCGGCTACGACATCACCTACACCCGCGTGCAGGAACTGCTGCTGAAGGCCGGGGAGGAAGCCGGGCTGAACGAGCCCTATGTGCTGGTGCAGGAGCTGCTGGACCACGCGGTGGCCTACCGGGTGTGTTGTTTTCTGCCCCAGACCGGGCACATCCTTACCGCCCGTTCCAACCTGCGCAAGAAGATCCTCGAACAGATGCACGGCAACGGTGTGGAGATCGTCTCCCCCAACTTCATGAACCAGCGGGTACTCAACCCCGACGGCCAGGTCATCCCCAGCCAGCCGGTGCTGCACGAGCCACCGGCCCCCGCGCAGGACCCGGCGCCGGAAGACAGAATTTTCGACCAGGCGGAGGCCGCCGCCAGCGAGGAGGAACTGCGCCTGCGCCATGAGCAGACGCGCCAGGCCCTGAAACGTGAAAAGGCGCACCTGAAAACGCTATCGGAAAGCGACCGCGGGGCCGTGGAGCAGAGGATTGCGCAGCTGGAGCGGGAGAGCGAGCGCCTGGCCAGGCAGTTGGAAGGGGGCTAAAGCTCCGTCTCGCTCTGGAACTCCTTTTCCGCCACCTGTTGCAGCTCGTAGCGCGTACTGCCACTGCTGCGCTGGGCATCGCGCAGGCGGTGCTGGTAGCGCTGGCGGCGGTAGCGGGCCACCAGGGCGGGGAAGCGCCGGGCTTCGATCTCCCCGGCGATCAGCGCTTCGATAAAGGCAATATCGATGCCCACCCGGTAGGCGATGCGGCTGGGCCGGATCTTGTTGGCGTGGAATTCGGCCACGATATGGATCTGTTTCTCGCGATCGTAGTGACACTCCCGCGAATAACCATAGGGCGGCGAGGGTGTGCGCGGGTCGCTCTGCTGATGAAAATCGGTCATGGGATAAACTTTTAGCAGCCCGCGCGCCACTTGCCAAGCGCGACTTTTTGTCTCGCACCCCTTCAACTTGGTGAATTTGGCCGTCGCCGCCGTCTATACTGCGGTGACTTCTGGCCAGCGCCAGGCCCCTTATCCAGGAGACAGCAGCGATGAATGCACGCGAATCCTTTCACGATCACTCGGACATCGAGTCCCGTATGCAGGCCACGCTGGCGGCCCAGAAGGCGGATTTCCTGTCCGGGGCCCCGGTCAGCGCCGATCAGCGCCGCGACCGCCTGAACCGGGGCATCGACGTGCTGCTGCGCTACCAGGACCGGCTGGTCGAGGCCCTGCACAGCGATTTTGGCTGCCGCTCCCGGGAAGCCACCCTGCTCACCGACATCGCCGCCGCCATCACCCCGATGAAGTATGCCGCCAGGAACCTGCGCCGGTGGATGAAGGGCGAGCGCCGGCCCACCCTCTTTCCCCTCAACCTGTTGGGGGGCCGCTCGCGCATCGAGTACCAGCCGCTGGGCGTGGTGGGTGTCATTTCCCCCTGGAATTTTCCGGTCAACCTGACTTTCGGGCCGCTGGCGGGCATCCTCGCCGCCGGCAACCGAGCCATGATCAAGCCCTCGGAATTTACCCCCGCCACCGCCGAGGTCATGGCAGAGATGGTGAAGGATGCCTGGGAAGAGAACGAAGTGGCGATTTTTGCCGGTGGGCCCGAGGTTGGCGTGAGCTTCTCCGGCCTGGCCTTCGACCATCTGCTGTTCACCGGTGCCACCTCCGTCGCCCGCCATATCATGGCCGCAGCGGCCCGCAACCTGGTGCCGGTCACCCTGGAGCTTGGCGGCCAGTCACCGGTCATCATTTCCCGCAGTGCCGACCTGGGACAGGCCCTGGGCCGCATCATGCTGGGCAAGACCCTCAACGCCGGCCAGATTTGCCTGGCGCCGGACTACCTGCTGGTACCGGAGGAAAAACTGCACGATGTGATCGAGGCGGCCCAGGCGACGGTGGCAACCATGTACCCGACCCTGCTGGGCAACCCGCAGTACACCTCGGTCATCAACGAGCGCCACCTGGAGCGCCTGCAGGGCTACCTGCAGGAAGCGGAGGAGCGCGGCATCAAGACCCTGGCTCTCAACCCGGGCAATGAGGATTTCAGCCAGCAGCAGGGAACCCGCAAACTGCCGCCGACCCTGGTGCTGGAGCCGGCAGACGACCTGAAGCTGATGCAGGAGGAAATTTTCGGCCCGCTGCTGCCCATCCGTACCTACCGGGAGTTCGAGGAAACCATTGCCTATGTCAATGCCAACCCGCGGCCGCTGGCGGCCTATTATTTTGGTGAAGACAGGGCGGAGGAGGAGGCGGTTCTGACCCGCACAACCTCGGGAGGCGTCTGCATCAACGACGTGCTGATGCACGTGATGCAGGAGGAACTGCCCTTTGGCGGTGTGGGCGCGAGCGGCATGGGTGCCTACCACGGCCACGAGGGCTTCAAGACCTTCAGCCATGTGAAGTCGATCTATCGCCAGACAAATGCCAATGTGGCCCGGATGGGGGGCCTGTTGCCACCCTACAACCGGACCACGGAAAGGTCGATCAGGACGCAGCTGCGGAAGTAGCTGGGTTTTGCCACTTCCCTGACCTACACTGAGGGTCCATCGGTCGGGCGTCGCCCGCGGGGGTCTCATGCTTGAACACAAAGCACCACTGGTGATCGCCCACCGGGGCGCCAGTGGTTACCTGCCGGAACACACCCTGGCCGCCAAGGCACTGGCCCACTGCATGGGCGCCGACTACCTGGAACAGGACGTGGTGCTCACCCGCGATGGCGTGCCCATCGTACTGCACGATATCTACCTCGATGCCACCACCGATGTCGCCGCGGTATTCCCCGATCGCGCCCGCGACGACGGCCGCTACTACGCCATTGACTTCAGCCTGGCGGAGGTCCAGCAGTTACGCGCCGGGGAACGCCGCGAACGCGATGGCCGGGCGGCCTTCCCCAGGCGCTTTCCCACCGGCGCCACCGGCCTTGGCGTGCCCACGCTGGCGGAGGAAATCACCCTGATCACCGGGCTCGACCACAGCCGCGGCCGGCGCACAGGACTTTACATCGAGTTCAAGGCGCCGCGCTTTCACAGAGCCGCCGGGCAGGACATTGCCGCAGCGGTGCTGAAGGTACTGGAGGAAAGCGGCTACGCCGGGCGCCGTGACCAGGTGTTCCTGCAGTGCTTCGACGATACCACCCTGCGCTATCTGCGCAGCGAACTGAAAACCCCGCTGCCACTGATCCAGCTCATTGCCGACAACAGCTGGGGCGAGGACAGCGCGGTGGATTATGATTTCCTGCAAACCCGCGAGGGCCTGCGCGAGGTGGCGGACTACGCTGACGGCATCGGCCCCTGGCTGATGCAGATTTACCGCGGCCGCGACGACAGCGGTGAGCCGATCCTTACCGATCTGGTGGCGATAGCCCAGGAGCTCGGACTGGCGGTTCATCCCTACACCTTCCGCCGCGACCAGTTGCCGCCGGGTATCGATGACTTTGATAGCCTGCTGGCATTGTTTGTCGAGCGAGTGGGCGTGGACGGTCTGTTCACCGATTTTCCCGACCTGGCCCGCCGCTTCATCGACCGCCGCTGGGCCTTCGCGGTGGACCGCTGACATCTTTTCGATCCGACCCCACCACCGCTGCCGCAATGGCGGCGGCTGCCAAAAGGTCCGCCGCCGATCAGGCGCGGCTGGTCAGGGCGCTGATACCCTTCACAATATCGGGCCAGACGCCCTGGGGCAGGTCGTGGCCCATACCGTCGATCACCATCAACTCGGAGCCGGCGACATTTGCATGGGTGTCCAGCCCACCGGCCAGCGGCACCAGGGGATCGTCCCTGCCGTGTATCACCAGGCAGGGCAGCTGCAGGCTGCGCAATTGTGGACGGCGGTCGCCCTGGGTCAGGGCGGCGGCCAGCTGCCGGGCAACGCCCGCCGGGTCGAAGCTGCGCTCAAAGCTCTCCAGGGTTCTCTCGCGAATGCGCTCCTCATCCATGGGAAAACCCGGGCTGCCAATGATTTTTGCGATCTCCAGCGCTCGCTGGACGGTAAATTCCGCGTCATCCTTCTGTTCCATGGTCAGCGCGGCCATGGCCCGGGGGTCCGCCGGCGGCAGCCCTGGATTGCCGGTGCTGGACATGATGGAGGTGAGGGACAGGATGCGCTGGGGCGCCGCGGCCGCCATGACCTGGGAGATCATACCGCCGAGGGATGCGCCGCAGATATGCGCCTGCTCGATATTCAGGGCACTCAACAGGCCCAAAGCATCGGCAGCCATGTCGCCCAGGGTGTAGGGCACGGCAGGATTTCCGCCCGCGGCCAGTTCCGCGCCAATTTGCATCATGTCCGGTACACCCAGCTGGGGAAAATGCGTGCTCAGGCCGACATCGCGATTATCGAAGCGGATGACGTAGTGACCACAATCCACCAACTGCTGGCAGAACCTGAGGTCCCAGGCAACCGACTGCATACCCAGGCCCATTACCATCAGGAGGGGTTTGTCGGCGGGCTTGCCAAGGGCATCGTAGGCGATATCAATGTTGTTGGCTGTTATTGTAGGCATGGTTTGTCCTGTGCTGGAGCTTCTCAAAAAAGGGATTCGGGCGGTTGTCGGCTGATTTCCCCCGCCTGCGCAAAGCAGAAACCCGCGGCGGCGAATAGAGGGCATCACACACGTCACAGTGTTGGATATAAGCGCAATAGCACGCGCAATGCAAGGCTGACAGGCAGTGTCACCGGGATCAGGCGGTGGCCACTCATCGCTGGCCTGTCAGCCGGTACGGTACTGGCGGTTGCCGGGTGAACAGGGCATTATTTCCCCGCAACGGCCCCCGACCCACCCTCGGCCACAGCGGCCCCGGTCTTGGCTTTGCCAGGCCCCACAACATATAAAGGACAACGACGTGACACCCAAAGTTAATCGCCGCACCAAAATCGTGGCGACGATCGGCCCCGGCAGTGAATCCGAGGGCATGCTGGCGAGGCTGATCAACGCCGGGGTCAATGTGTTCCGGCTCAATTTCAGCCACGGCTCCGCAGAACATCACGCCGAGGTAGCCCGGCGCATCCGCAAACAGGCCGCCACCATCGGCCGCTACGTGGGCATACTGGCGGATCTGCAGGGCCCCAAGATTCGCATCAGTACCTTCCGCGACGGCGCCGTGGAACTGGCCGCCGGCGACCGCTTTCGCCTGGACACCAGTGTTGGCGAGGGCGAAGGCAATGCGCGCGAAGTCGGCCTGGACTACCGCGAGCTGCGCGACAATGTCGGCCGCGGCGACATCCTGCTGCTGGATGACGGTCGCCTGCGCCTGCGGGTGGACGCGGTGGAGGGCGCGGCGGTGGAGTGCACGGTGATTCAGGGCGGCAAGCTGGGTTCGCGCAAGGGCATCAACCGCCTGGGCGGCGGCCTGGCGGCGCCGGCGCTGACCACCAAGGATATTGCCGACATCGATAGCCTGGCCCAGGTGCACCCCGACTTTGTGGCGGTCTCCTTCGTATCCAGCGCGGCGGATATCTACCAGACACAGAAGCTGCTCGCCCAGCATGATCTCTCCCCCGCCATCATCGCCAAGATCGAGCGCGCCGAGGTGGTGGCGGACGAGAACATCCTCAACCAGATCCTCGACGCCGGTTTCGGCATTATGGTGGCCCGGGGCGACCTGGGGGTGGAGGTGGGGGACGCCCAGCTGATCGGTATCCAGAAGGACCTGATCTCCCGCGCCCGCAAGCGCGACCGGGTAGTGAGTACCGCCACCCAGATGATGGAGTCGATGATCAGCAACCCCCTGCCCACCCGGGCGGAGGTGTTCGATGTGGCCAACGCGGTACTCGACGGCACCGATGCGGTCATGTTGTCGGCGGAGACCGCCGTGGGCAAGTTCCCCGAGGAGGTGGTGACCGCCATGTCCGACGCCGCCCTGGGCGCCGAGCGCCATCCGGTGGCCCGCACCTCGCGCTACCGGGTGGACCGCCAGTTCTCCTCGGCCCAGGAGACCATCGCCATGTCGGCAATCTACGCCGCCAATCACTACGCCAATGTGCGCGGTATCGCCTGCCTGACCGAGTCCGGCACCACCCCCCGGCTGATGTCGCGGCTGAGTTCCGGACTGCCGATCTTCGCCCTCAGCCATCGCAGTGAAACCCTGCAGAAGCTCTGCCTGTGCCGGGGTGTGGTCCCGCTGTATTTCGACGCCCAGGCCTTCGAGGCGGAGGAGATCGAGGCCAATGCCATAGAATTCCTGCGCGACGAGGGTTTCTTCCAGCACAGCGACTCCATCCTGCTCACCCGGGGCGATGTAATGGGCGCCGCGGGCTCTACCAATATCCTCAAGATTCTGCCGGTCACGTGAGCGAGGCGGCCGGACGCCCGCCGCGCCTGGTTGCGGACGTGGGCGGCACCCACACGCGCATCGCCCTCTACGCACCCCGGCAGGACCGCTTCGTGGCCCTGCGCAGCTACTTCAATCGCGATTTTGCCGACCTGGAGAGCATACTGGGAGACTGGCGAGATCACCTGGGCGATGACCCGCCCCGCACTGCCTGCATCGCCATCGCCGCTGCGCTGAAGGGTGACCGGGTTCGCATGAGCAATATCAACTGGTCCTTTTCCCTGCGTGAACTGCAGGCCCGGCTTGGACTGACACAGGTACGCTGGATCAACGATCTCCAGAGCAATGCCTACGCCCTGCCCCACCTGGGAGCAGCGGACTACCAGACCCTGCATGCCGGCAAGCACCATGCCGTGTTGCGCCGGGCGGTGCTGGGTCCCGGTACCGGCCTGGGGGGAGCCTTTGTGGAGCAGGTCGCCGGAACCCTGCACGCCGCGGCCTGCGAACCCGGTCAGATGGGGCTGTCGCCACAGACCGACCAGGAGGTGGCGCTGTTCAGGATTTTGCTACGGCAACACCGGGACATCTACGCCGAGTTGCTGGTATCGGGTCCCGGCCTGTGGCGACTGTACGAAACCCTGGCGGCACTGCGGGGTGAGGCCCTCCGGGCCCAGGGTCCACAGGACATATCCCGGCGCGCCCTGGAAGGCAGCGACGCCCTGTGCCAGGCCGCGCTGGAGCAGTTCTGTGCCCTGCTCGGCTCGGTGTGCGGGGACTTTGTTCTCGCCACTGGCAGCTATGGCGGGCTCTTCCTCTCCGGAGGCATCGTTCCGCGGATCGCGCCTTTCCTGAGCAGCAGTAACTTTCTGCAGCGTCTACAGGACAAAGGAACCATGAGCGGGCAGTTGGCGGAGGTACCGGTGCATATCATCACCACCCCCCAGCCAGCCCTGGTGGGCGCTGCCCACGCCCCTCTTCGCGCATGACCGTGACAAACCGGCCCCATGGGTAGCAATCACACCACCCCGCACGCTTTTTGCCCCAAAAGCCGGCCACAAGAGCCCAAATCAGGCCCCAAGTACGGCAGATCATGAAATTGACGCAAAACTGACAAAAAAAATACTGGCAGGATGCCTTTATGTTCGCTCCAGCGGTGATAAACTCTGGGAGCTGAGTAATCAGCGGTATTTATGCGCGCGGTCGAAGTTCCCCAAAGTTCCTCGGTTCGTACATCATAAATAATGACTAACTTCCGGCATGCATAGGAATGCCAAAGCAATACAGGTAATAGATATGTCTACAGAAACCGGCACCGTAAAGTGGTTCAACGAAACCAAGGGCTTCGGCTTTATCGAGCGTGAGAACGGCCCCGACGTTTTCGTTCACTTCAGTGCCATCAAGGGAGATGGTTTCAAAACCCTGGCGGACGGCCAAAAGGTCGAATTCAACGTGACCGACGGACAGAAAGGCCCTCAAGCCGAGAATGTCGTCGCCATTTAATCCAGTCGCCTGAAGCGATAAAACAAAAAAGGAGCCTACTGGCTCCTTTTTTGTGGGTGGGTGATTCAGCCTTGCTGGTTCGGCCTGGGCGCCCTGTCAGCCGCCATCCGCCAGTTTCTTCTGACGATCGAGTTCGGAATCCAGGTACTTGATCCACTGCTCGGCGAACTTCACGGAACGCTTGTCGCGCCCGGCAGCCTGGAAGGCACGACGCGCATTGGTGTACTGCTTCTTCTCGAAGTAGGCCATGCCAAGCACCAGCTGGGCATTGTCCGGGCGCTTGATACCGCCGCGCTGCAGGCCCTTGGTGATCGCATCAATGGCCTTGTCATACTGCTCGCCATCCAGATAGACATTACCGAGCCGGGCGTAGAGCTCACCACCGTCGGACTTGTCGGCGGCCGATTCCATGGCGGGGATCGCCTTGGTAATCTCCTGAGCCTGACGATAGGAGTTACCCAGAATCTCGTAGTTCTTGGAATTGGTCTCCATGCGCTTGGCCTTCATACCCTTGTCGACGACCTGGGCCGCCTTCCAGGGTACCTCGCCGTTCAGGTAGAGGTAGGCCATGGTGGTCAGTTCGGACCCCTTGTCGAGCATACCCTGGACATAGGCAGTTTCCATTGCCGCCAGTTGCTCAGGCTCCTTCTTCTGCTCGCCGTACATGTGCGAGATCTGTACCCAGTAATCCTTTTTCGGGTAGTGCACCAGCAGCTCCTCGAGAATGGCCACGGCACTGTTGACGTCGCCTTTATCGAAGTACAGGAAGCGGGCCAGGTTCAGCCACTGCTCCTTGGGAACCTTGCCATCTTCACGGTACATCCCGATGGCCTTGTTCACATTGGCGAGCGACCTGTCGTAGTCTTTGAGCTGATAGTAGCCCTGGGCCAGCAACACATAGGCGTTGGCGTTAGGACTATCAGTCATCTTGAACCATTCGTTCAGGGCATTGATGCCCTTCTGCCACTGCTCCTGCACAAAGTACAGCTGGGCCACCGTGTAACGGGTGTTGATTTCCATGGCCAGCGGGATATCGGGCTGCTTGATGACGTTTTCATAGGCTTCCAGGGCCTTGTTATAGTCTTCCCGCGAGTAGTGGATAAACGCATACAGGTTGTAGACGTTGGCCAATTCGTAGGAATTGAGCTCGTTGTCGCGACGGCCTGCAAGCATGCCGTCGAGAACTTTCGAAGCCGTTGCCATGTCATTGGCTTCGGCAGCCGTCTGGGCTTCGGCCAGCTTTTCGTACACGTTGTTACGCAGTGCAGGGGTCTTCCGAGTTTCTCGCTGATCCGGTTGTTTCTTTTCCGCCGCCACTGCCGCTGCCCGCGGTACATAGCCAAGCTCGGCCTGTAGCTGGGAAACTGCAACCTGGGCCGCGACTACAGGCACCGCCAACAAAGCGGAGCGGAGCCAGATTTTGGGCTTAGACATTTTCATATCGCATCACCATCCTACTATTGTTCCAGCTCGTAGGTGAATTTGTTCTGTACACCTGCCACTTCGATAGCTTCGCCATCAACCACGCGGGGCTTGTACTTGAACTTCTCGGCGGCCTTGACGGACGCGCTTTCGAATACACCAGAGGGCTGACAATCAACCGCCTGCGGATCGCGAATGGAACCGGATTTGGTCACCGTATATTCCACGATGCAGTACCCGGTAATACCGCGAGTTTGCGCCCGGCGGGGATAGATAGGAGCCACCTTCACGATGGGGAGGTACTCACCATCGGTGGCCGCCATACTGCTGGAGCTGATTTCGACGGCCACCTGAGGAGCGGGAGCGGTATTGACCACCTCCGTATCCATGTCCATGTCCATCTCGGGAGTATCCAGATCCGGCGGGGGTTCTTCAGGCTCATCCACCTTCTCGGGTTTCTGCTCCTTGACGTTGGTCTCGATCTCGCGCTCCGGCATCAGAATATCCGCCAGCTTGCGATTCTTCGAGTCATCGATTTTCGGGTCGGCGGAGGCGATCAGGTACTGCATGATGAAAAACAGGCCACCTGCTACCGGAACCGCCAGCACCGCACCGATAATCAGTCTGATTAGATTTCGGCTCATAATGACTACTACTTTTCGTCGGTTGCCAGGGATACGTCATAGACGCCGGCTTCACGCGCAGCATCAAGTACCGCGGCAACGGTTTCTGTATTGGACTTGTTGTCCGCCTGAATCACCACAGCACCCTTGGGGTTTTCCGCGTGCAGGCGCTCAATGTTGGCGCGCACGGCACGTACATCAATGCGACGTTTGTCCATCCAGATTTCATTGTTGGCATTCACCGCCACCAGGATGTTGACGTTCTCCTTGGGCTGGGCCGTGGATGCCTCCGGTCGATTGACCTCGACACCGGCTTCCTTGATGAAAGACGCGGTCACGATAAAGAAGATCAGCATGATGAACACGACGTCCAGC
>JBKDZQ010000251.1:0-3721 GCA_047971325.1 Parahaliea sp. | reverse complement strand
ACGGGAGGGCCGCAAGGGGGAGATCGCCAGCAAGATTCTCAAGGAACTGCGTGCCCGCTACCGTTTCCTGGTGGACGTGGGCCTGAACTACCTGACCCTGAACCGCAGCGCCGAGACCCTGTCCGGGGGCGAAGCCCAGCGCATCCGCCTGGCCTCGCAGATCGGCGCCGGACTGGTGGGTGTCATGTACATCCTCGACGAACCCTCCATCGGCCTGCACCAGCGCGATAACGCGCGCCTGCTGAACACCCTCACCCACCTGCGCGACCTCGGCAACACGGTGCTGGTAGTGGAGCACGACGAGGACGCCATTCGCACCGCCGACCACATCATCGACATCGGCCCCGGCGCCGGCGTGCACGGCGGGCGCATCGTCGCCCAGGGCTCGGTGCGGGACATTATCCGCGAAAAGGCATCCCTCACCGGCGCCTACCTGTCGGGCAGGCAAAGCATCGCAATACCCGCCAAACGCACTCCGATAAATGAACAGCGCCTGCTGCGCCTGAGCGGCGCCCGCGGCAACAACCTGCGCGGCGTCGACCTGGTACTGCCGCTGGGTCTGCTGACCTGTGTCACCGGGGTGTCCGGCTCCGGCAAGTCGACCCTGATCAACAACACCCTCTACCCCCTCGCCGCCACCGCCCTCAACGGCGCCACCACCCTCAATCCAGCCCCCCACCAGAGCATCGAGGGGCTGGAGCTGGTGGACAAGTGCATCGACATCGACCAGAGCCCTATCGGCCGCACCCCGCGCTCCAACCCGGCCACCTACACCGGCATCTTCACCCCGGTGCGCGAGCTGTTCGCCGGCACCCAGGAGGCCCGCTCGCGCGGCTACAAGGCCGGGCGCTTCAGCTTCAACGTCAAGGGCGGGCGCTGCGAGGCCTGCCAGGGGGACGGCGTCACCAAGGTAGAGATGCACTTCCTGCCGGACATCTATGTGCCCTGCGACGTATGCAAGGGCCGGCGCTATAACCGGGAGACCCTGGAGATCCGCTACAAGGGCAGGAATATTCACGAGGTGCTGGAAATGACGGTGGAGGACGCCCTCACCTTCTTCGAGCCGGTGCCGGCCATTGCCCGCAAGCTACAGACGCTGATGGACGTGGGCCTGTCCTACATCCGCCTCGGCCAGGCCGCCACCACCCTGTCCGGGGGCGAGGCCCAACGGGTCAAGCTGTCGCGGGAGCTGTCCAAGCGCGATACCGGCCAGACCCTCTACATCCTCGACGAGCCCACCACCGGCCTGCATTTCGAGGACATCCGCCAGTTGCTGGAGGTAGTCCACCGCCTGCGCGACCACGGCAACACCGTGGTCATCATCGAGCACAACCTGGATGTGATCAAAACCGCCGACTGGATCATCGACCTCGGCCCCGAGGGCGGCTCCGGTGGCGGGCAGATCATCGCCGAGGGCACACCCGAGGACGTGGCCGCCAGCCACAGCTCCTACACCGGCCGCTTCCTTGCCCCGCTACTCAAGCCGAAAACAAAAACCGGCGCCAAACGCGGCCGCAGCACGCACAGCAAGGTCGCCTGAGCAACATCGGGAGTCCCGGTCCGGCATCGGCGGCCGCGGTGGCGAACCGCGGCCGCAATCGTTTCAGTTCCAGCCAGTCACCTTGAATAGACATCCGGCACGCCCATGCGGCTATCGCCATTGTGCACCTCCGGTTTGAGCGCCTATTCCGGCCATTGAGCACGACAATCTGACAATTTTTTTTACAAAGTGAAATCGGTCACAAAATAGAAAATTTATAAGCCCATGAAAGATATGAAGTTTTTATTTTGGCACGATATATGCTTAATCATGGAAGATCTGTCAAGCCGGCGGTACAGGCCTTTGCCGGATACTGCCTGCAACCCGCGCTGGTACAGGAGTTATTTCAATGACCTGGAAGGTCGGCGCACGATTCACCGCCCATTCAGCCACAGGCACCCTGGTGGCCGTAGCCGCCCTGCTGCTGGCGGCTCTGTCAGTGTCCGGCCGTGCCGAGCCCATGATCTGCTCCTCTGGCGATACGGTGAACCGGACCTGGACCTTTGACAGTGCCGATGCCTGCGACAGTGGCCCCGGCAACCCCAATACCTCCGACGATCTCAAGGTGCTATCGGAGCAGTTCGAGAGGTCATGGACACTGGCCGGCCGGGTCACCGGCACCAGTGGCAGCTCCGACTATCTCAATGTCCAGTTGCAGCCCGGCAGCAACTGGGGCCGCCAGCGCATCAGCGGTCGCTGGTCACTGCCGCGGGGGTTCTGGGACACCTTTTCCTACGCCGCCTTCATTGTGCACGTTGGCGACCGACTCAATGGTGAGCCGAGTGATTTCGGGGCCTTTATCATCACCCCGGAAACCTACAGCGGCACCTGGAGCTACCTGCAGAATCCCCAGGCGGGTGATGGTGGTGGTGGCCTGTCCAACATCACGCTCTGGGTAGCCTCACAGGCCGAGGAAAGCACCCCTGTCGCCGCTCCCGGCACCATCGCCATCCTGGCCCTGGGCCTGGTCATGGTGGCCATCGGCAGCCGCCTGCGCCTGCGTGGCGTTATCGCCTGAAATCCGCCTTTTTGCACCCACACACAAACTTCAAAGGAGCTTGCAGCCAGCCGGGCGATAACTGATAGACTGGCTGTTATCGATCGCTCCGCCAGCCACGATCTTGCGGAGTCCGGCCGCGGGAGCTGGCCACGGCGCAGAGGAGGTGGAAAGAGCAACATGGCGGGGCGCATCAGTACCTTTATCCATCGCACCGGCAGCCTGCTGCCGGGACTGGCGGCTCTGGCCCTGACGGCAGCGGCGATGGCCCAGAGCGGTTTCGTTGGCCCCCAGCGCATCGGCACCCAGTCACCGTCGCTGGACGCCAGCTTCCAGCAAGAAGCCTGGCTGGTATACACCTACGATGTCGATCCCGCAGGCCAGATAGCCAACGCCGCCATTCGCTATTCCAATGGTGTGGAGGCGGTGGACAGGCACATGCTGGAACAGATACAGGCCCAGCGGTACCGCCCGGCAACCAGCAGCGGCAGCCCTGTCAAAAGCCCGGTGGGCCCGGTGTCCTATACCTGGATTCTGGACATACCGCGCACCCTGGGCGAATCCTTCGCCCTGACCTACGACCAGGCCTGGACGGACTTTCGCGCCGGCAACTACGACGGGGCCGGCGAACTGGCGCTACAGCTCGGCAATCTGCCGGGCCGCAACGCTTTCGAGGAGGTCAAATACCAGCTGCTGGCCGCCTCCATCGCCAGTCGAAGGAACGATCCGGCGACAGAATCGCGGCATCTGGGCCGCATCATGGCCTTCCAGGATCTGGCGGACAGCAATCACTTCAAGCACCCCTATATCGAGCCGCCGCACTACAACCTGATCCTGTCCCGGGTGCACCGGCTGCAGCTGGACAACAACCAGTTGGCCGACGCCCAGGCCACCTTCCACCAGTTGCTGCAGCGCGGGCCTGGGGAAAGCGTGCTGGACGGGGTGCAATCGGCCCAGCTGGATGCGGAATCGCGCTTTATCGCCAACCCCGACGCGGTGGTCAGGGGGCGGCTCAGCGCGCTGTACAGTGGCGGACCCGGCACCTGGAAAACCGGGCTCAGCCGCCAGTCCTTCAGCCTGGACCGCGTCGACCAGGGCCGTGTCGACTGGCTGTATCTGGTCTGCGGGAAAAACGAGCAGCGCCTGCCCTTTCCCTCCCGCAGGCCCTGGACGGTGCCCGAGGG
>JBKDZQ010000250.1:0-4754 GCA_047971325.1 Parahaliea sp. | reverse complement strand
CGCCACCAGCATCAGGGCGGCGGCGATGATCAGCGCTGGCCCGGCGACACCGGGCAGGTCGGAGGGGGTCACCAGCAGGCCCAGCAGCAGGAACATGCCGATCTGGCTGAGCCAGGCCAGGCCGTCCAGCAGCCAGCGGATGTCATGCAAGTAGCTTAGGGGGCGGTTGCCCAGCCACATGCCGATCAGGTAGATAGCGAGAAAGCCGCTGCCTCCGGCCAGGGTGGTGATGGCGAAGGCACACAGGCCGAAGGACACCGCCAGCAGGGGGTAGAGCACCCGCGGCAGATGCAGCCAGTTCAGCAGTTTCTGCAGCGCCCAGCCGCCGGCCGCACCGGCTGCCGCGCCCAGGCCCATCTGGCGCAGGAATTCCACCAGCAGCTCCGTTCCCGGGTTGCTCGCCGAGGCTCCCAGCAGGCCCAGCAACGACACGGTGAGGAAGATGGCCATGGGGTCGTTGGTGCCGGATTCGATCTCCAGGGTGGCCCCGCTGCGCTGCTTGAGCTCCAGCCCGGCGCCGTGGAGCAGGCCGAACACTGCGGCGGCGTCGGTGCTGCCGACGATGGCGCCCAGCAACAGTCCGTTCAGTAGCGGCCAGTCCAGAGCCCAGGCGGCCACCACACCGACCAGGCCGCTGGTGATCGCCACCCCGAGGGTGGCCAGCGACAGGGCCGGCTTCAACCCCACCCGGAAACTGCTGACGTGGGTGCGCAGGCCGCCGTCCATCAGGATGATGGCCAGCGCCACGTTGCCGACCAGAAAAGCGGTATTCACATCGCTGAACTGGATATTGCCGGGACCGTCCTCCCCGGCCAGCATGCCCACCACCAGGAACAGCAGCAGGGAGGGGGCGCCCAGGCGCTGGGACAGCCCGCTGATGGCGATACTGATCACGCCCAGGAAGGCGCACAGCAGAATCAGTTGATAACTGGCGTCGATCATGGGCAGGGCTCAGTTGAACAGGGCCTTCAGGCCGCTGAGGGTTTCCGCCGCGCGCTGGGCGTTGGCTTCCCGGGATGGCTCGCCACTACCCTGCCATTGCAGGTCATCCGGTGGCAGTTCCTCCAGGAAGCGGCTGGGTTCGCAGGGCACGATCTCGCCGAACTGGCGGCGTTTCTGGGCCAGGGTGAGGGTGAGGGTCTGGCGGGCGCGGGTTATTCCCACATAGGCCAGGCGGCGCTCCTCGGCGATATTGTCCTCCTCCACACTCACCCGGTGCGGCAGCAGGCCCTCCTCCATGCCGATCATGTAGACATGAGGGAATTCCAGGCCCTTGGAGGCGTGCAGGGTCATCAGTTGCACCCGGTCCGGGCCGTTTTCCTCCTCATCCTGCTGCTCCAGCAAATCGCGCAGGATCAGCCGGTTGATGGCCTCCTCAAGGGCGATGCCCTCGTCGCGCATCAGGCGGTTGATGCCCTCGATCAGCAGGTGTACGTTGCCCATGCGCCGCTCTGCCACCTCGTCGCTGGAACTGAGCTGCGCCAGCCAGTCCTGGTAGTCGATGTCACGCACCAGCTGGCGGATACCCTCGGCACCGCTGTGCTGCGCGCAGTGGCGGCGCATCTGTTCGAGCCACTGGTGGAACTCCCGCAGGCGGCGCAGGCCGGCCTCGGGCAGGTCATCCTCGCCGATGCGCTCGCAGGCGGCGTTGAGGCTGCAGTGCTGCTGGTTGGAAAATTCACCCAGCGCCTCCAGCGTGCTGGCCCCCAGTTTGCGCCGCGGCACGTTGGCGATGCGCAGGAAGGCGTTGTCGTCGTCGGCGTTCACCAGCAGGCGCAGGTAGGCCATGATGTCCTTGATCTCGTTGCGGGCGAAAAAGGAGGTGCCGCCGCTGAGCTGGTAGGGCACCCCGGATTGCTGCAGTGCCAGTTCGATCAGCCGCGACTGGTGGTTGCCCCGGTACAAAATGGCGTAGTCGCCGTAGCGGGTGCGCTTGCGCAGCTTGTGGTCCTGGATTTCCGCCACCACCTGGTCTGCCTCGTCCTGCTCGCTGGCGCAGCGCAGTACCCGCAGCAGATCGCCCAGCCCGAGCTCGCTCCACAATTGCTTGTCGAACACGTGCTCGTTGTTGGCGATCAGGGTGTTGGCGGCCCGCAGGATGCGCGAGGTGGAACGGTAGTTCTGCTCCAGCTTGACGATTTTCAGGCCCGGGAAATCCTTTTGCAACTGGGCCAGGTTCTCGGGACGGGCGCCGCGCCAGGCGTAGATGGACTGGTCGTCGTCGCCCACCACGGTGAGCGCGCCGCGCAGCCCCACCAGTTGCCGCACCAGCAGGTACTGGCTGGAGTTGGTGTCCTGGTACTCGTCCACCAGCAGGTAGTGCAGCTGGTTCTGCCACTTCTCCAGCACCTCTGGGTGGTGCTCGAAGAGAATGGTCGGCAGCAGGATGAGGTCGTCAAAATCCAGGGCGTTGTAGGCCTTCAGGGCCCGCTGGTAGCGCAGGTAGGCCTGGGCGCAGAGCATGTCCGCCGGGCTGCTGGCGCCGGCCAGCGCCTGTTCCGGAAGTACCCGGTCATTCTTCCAGCTGGAGATGCGCTGCTGAATCAGGCCGGCCTGGTCGCCCTCGGCGCCGTGTTCCTGAATCAGCAGGTCGCGCAGCAGGTTGCGGCTGTCCTCGGCGTCGAAGATGGAAAAACCGGACTTGAGCCCCAGGTGCTTGCGCTCCAGGCGCACGATCTTCAGGCCCAGCTGGTGGAAGGTGCTCACGGTGAGCCCCTCGGCGCCCGCGCCCAGCAGCTTGCCCACCCGCTCCTTCATCTCGCGTGCGGCCTTGTTGGTAAAGGTCACCGCGGCGATGTGCCGGGCGTCGATGTGGCACTGTTGCGCCAGATAGGCGATCTTGCGGGTAATCACGCTGGTCTTGCCGCTGCCGGCGCCTGCCAGCACCAGCAGGGGGCCGTCGATATAGCGCACGGCCTCGCGTTGACGGGGATTGAGTTGGGTCACGGGACGACTACTGCAGGGAATTCGATGGGGGAGTGTAGCAGGATTGGGGGAGTTCACGCTCTCCGTCGATACGGGCGTGCCGGGCAACCGTGGCGTGCTGAGGCCCTGACGGTCAGATCTTGACCCGGGTGGTATAGGTCAGTTTCGCCCTGCTCTCTGGCGGAACGTTGATTTTCCATTCGACCAGGCCGGCCGCCACCCGGGTGTGGGGCGAGTTTTCCTGCAGCATTTCCCAGTCCCCTGGAATCGGCTCGCGCACGGTCACGGTAACGGTCTCGCGCTTGCCGTTCTTCAGCTCGATGGTATAGCTGGAGTCCATGACATTGCGCCGGACCAGTCGTTCCACGATGCGAAAATCGGTCTGGATCTTATCGGCTGTCACGTCGAAGGCCTCGCCCAGGCGCAGGCGCACCCGCTCCCTGTTCGGCGTGTGTTCGATGGCGTCCTCGCCGATGAACTGGGCATTGCTGGCACGATCGCGCTTGTAGACCCGCACAATGCCCTTGGGCAGTGGCATGCCCAGGCCGGCTTTCTCCTCATTGTCGAAGGCGATGTAGACCACGGGGTTCAATTGCAGGCCGATCTGGCCCGCCTCGGAGTGGTAGTAGTAACTGCTGCCCTCCAGTACCAGTTCCTTCTTTACCGGCACCTGGGTGGCGCTGAGCAGTGAAACCTGCTTGGTCTGGTTGTCGTTGAGGGTGGTTGGCCGCTCGAGGGTGTAGAGGTGGTATTCGAACAGGCTTTCCTGGCTCATGCGCTTCTGGCCCGTCACCACCACTTCCTGCAGGGGCGCCGCCGCCATGCGCACCTGGTCGTATTCCGGCAGCACCTGGTTGATCTCGCCGGCAACCAGTTGCAGGGCGGCGTTGCGGTAGCTGGTGCCGCTCTGGTTGGTGAGTGTCACCCAGCCCAGCAGGTCAAGCTGGGTGTCGCTGCCGTTGAGTTCCGCCACATAGTCGGCGCGCCAGCCCAGGCCGCCGGTGAGGTAGCTCAATTCCAGTGGCTGGCTGTTGCTGGCGCGGTTGTCGAGGAGGATGGACAAGGTGGGCTCGTCGCGCAGGTTGCCGGGAACATTGTCGAAGATGAAGCGTCCGGCGGGGTCGGTTTCGATACGGTCGCCAATACGGAACACCACGCCCTGATGGGTGCTGAGCACCGTGGCTTCCTCCACCACCTGCTTGCCGGTCGCCGGATTTTCGCGGACCAGGCGAACTGGTTTGCCGGTGTATTTCTCCAGCAGCTTCTGTGGCGTCAGCAGGTCGAAGTCGAAGTTCTGCTCAATCACGTGCAGCAGGCCCGGTGCGGCGGTATTGCGCAGCAGGGCGGTTTCCGGGCGCAGTTGCGCGCTGACACCGCGAAAGGCCAGTTCGGTTTCACCCGGGGGCAGCGTGATCTGGCGCCGGTCCTTGATCAGGGCCAGGTTCTGGTTGTAGATGGTGACGGCAACCCCGCTCTGGTCGGCCAGGGTGCTGCGCTGTTGGGCGGCGTGCGCATTGACGGCAGTGCAGCTCAGGCTGCCTGCCAGCAGCAGCGCGGGCAGATGGTGAAGTTTCATTCCCTGATCCTTATGTGGCCTGGCGGCTCCAGCTTAGTGGTTTCGCGGACCGTGCGCCAGTGTGGGGCAGTGATCGCAATCGCGGGAGCAAGCCCCCGGGAAATGGCTTTTTCCGCGCTTTTGAGCTAAATCTAGTTCTACTTTGTCACATTCGTAGCGGCGATAATCAAGTGGTCCCGGCATGTTGGCCACCCCGTTTTTCATGCTGTTTCTGCGTGCTTGCCGCCGCCTCTATCGCCGCCTGACGCTTCCG
>JBKDZQ010000249.1:0-7794 GCA_047971325.1 Parahaliea sp. | reverse complement strand
CAGCGCGCGGCCGAGGCCCAGGCCGCCAGCTTCGACCGCCGCCTGCTGCTGCGGGCAAGCGGGCCAGAGCTCAGTGATCCGCAGGCCTTCCTCGACCTGATACGCGCACAGCTGGTGACCGCCGGCCTGCTGGCACAGGACGCCGGCGACAGCGACGAGGCCGCCCGCTGGCAGGCCCTGTCACAGTTGCTCTACCGTCACCGCTGGGGCCTGTTGAGCGATACCGACCAGCGCGCCCTGCGCGAACAGCCCGGACAGCGCCTGGCCAACTACCGCCGCTATCTCTACTCGCCGGTGGGCGGCAGCGCCCTGGGCAGTCTGCCGGGGGACCCCGCCGGCACCTATCGCCGCTTCCTGGAGGCGGCGTTACCGGCCGACATCGGCCAGTCCCCACAGGCGGCGCTGGTGGTGCTGACCCTGCGACCGGAGGCCCTGGACCTCAAGCGGCTGGCCAGCCTGTACCCGTTCTACCGGCAGTGGCAGCGGGCCGCCGCCGACGCCGGGCTGGAATTCCAGGCCACCGGCGCCCCGCTGTACTCGGCCTTTGGCGCCCACAGCGCCAGCCGCGAGATTTCCACCCTCGGCCTGAGCTCGCTGCTGGCCCTGGCCCTGCTGCTGTGGCTCAGCCTGCGCTCCTGGCGGGGCCTCGCCCTCACCCTGCTGTGCGTGGGCAACGGCCTGCTGCTGGCACTGGTGACCACGGTGCTGCTGGTGGGCGAAATCCATCTGCTGACGCTGGTATTTGGCGCCACCCTGATCGGCATCGCCGCCGACTACGCCCTGCACTATCTCGCGCATTCGCTCACCCCTGCGTTGTCCCCTGCCCGGGCTCACGCACAGACCGATACCCGGCATGGCCGGCGGCGGGGGGTGGATATCCTGGCCAGCGTCTACCGCGGCCTGAGCCTGAGCGCATTGTCCAGCGCCGCCGCCTTTGCCGCCCTGGCCCTGTTGCCCTTCCCCGGTATCCGCCAGATCGGGATCTTCATGGCCACCGGCCTGCTGGGCAGTTTTGCCACGGTGTGCCTGCTGTTTCCGGCCCTGTACCGGGGGGTCGAGCAGCCCCGCCCGCTGCCGCGCTTCTGCCAGTGGCCGCCGGGCCACCGGCGCGGCTGGCAGCTCTGCGCCGCGCTGTTACTGTTGAGCACGCCGGGCCTGTTGCTGCTGAACCCCCGGGACGAAGTGCGCGACTTCTACGCCAGCCCCCCGGCGCTGGCGGCAGACCAGGCCGCCCTGAGCAAAGCCCCCGGGGCGGACGGCGACAGCCGCTCTCTGCTGGTGCGGGCCCCCACCGTGGATGCCGTGCTGGCGCACGAAGAAGCCTTGCAGCGGCGCGTCGCCGAGCTGGGCGAGTCCTTCCCCGGGCAACTCTCGACGTTCAGCCAGCTAGTGCCTCCGGCCGCCACCCAGCGCGCGAACTTCAGCCTGCTGCGACGACTGGCCGACAGCGGGCAACTGGCGGCGCACCTGACGGCACTGGGTCTGGGCGCCGGAGCCAGCGCCAGGGCGATCGACGCCATCCCGCAAACCCTGGAACCACTGCGACCGCAGGACCTCGACACACTGGCGCTGCCAACGGGTATGGGCGGCCTGCTGGGCTGCACGGCGGGGGAGTGCGCCAGCTATGTGCTGCTGCGCGGCCCGGTCGATGACGACGCGCTGACGGCCCTGCTGCGCGGCCAGGACGGCGTGCAACTGGTGGCGCCAGTGGCCGCCATCAACGCCCTGCTGGCCCAGTACCGGGGCTGGGTAAAGGCGCTGCTGCTGGCGGGGGGCGCCGCTGCCTGCCTGGTGCTCACCCTGCGCAACCACTGGCGCCTGGCCCTTGGGGTCACCGGGCTGGCGCTGACCGCCTGCCTGTTCAGCCTCGGCCTGCTGGGCTACCTGCGCGGCTACTACAGCATCGTCAACCTGCTGGCGCTGCTGCTGATCGTCGGCGTGAGCATCGACTACGGCGTATTCCGCGCCCTGACCCCGGCCGCCGAACAGGGCGCCACCAGCCTGGCCATCACCCTGTCGGCGTTGACCAGTGTGCTGGCCTTTGGCATGCTCGGCCTGTCCTCCACCCCCATCATCCGCGACTTCGGCCAGACCATCGCCATTGGCCTGACCGCCGCCTACAGCCTGTCCTGGCTGCTGCCCCTGCAACCCGCCACGGAGCACAGTGAATGAGAGGGCATGCACTCGCCGCCCTGATGCCGGGCACCCTGCTACTGGCCGCCTGTGCCAGCCTGCAGGCACCGCCAACGCTCCCCCTGGCGGCCGGCGATCTCTGCCGTGGGGCCCTGCCCGCCGGCTACCAGGTGCAGGCCCTGCTCTCGGTGCGTGGGGCACAACACGGTGCGAAGCGGGATGAAAAGCGGGGTGAAGTGAGCGCCGCACCCGCACAGCACTTTTTCCTCGCGCTGGACACCCGCCCCGACAGCCGACAGCTGAACCTGATGACACTCCAGGGTGTGCCGCTCTACCGCCTGTCCTGCGCCGGGGAGCAGGCCCGGGAGCAGTCCCAGGCAAGGGTGGAAGGTATCCCCTCCCCGAGCGCGCTGGCAGCCTGGCTGGCCAGCATCTACGGCGCCACCGAACTGGCCGGCACCGGCTGGCGCGAGCCGGTGCCGGCCGGGCCGGGCCGGCGCCAGTGGCAATACACCGGCTCCCGGCCGCGCAGCATCGACATCCACACCGAGGGCCCACCACCCTGGTTTGAAAAGGTCAGCCTGAGCGACCCCGCCGGGGATATCCACCTTGAACTCACCCTCCAGGAGTCGCGGCATGTACTACCTGAGTGAGCCCGGCCTGCTGTGCAACCTCGGCGACAGCCCCCGGGCGGTGGTCGAGCAGCTGTTGCTGCCCGACCGAGCGCCACCCTCGCCGGAGCGGCTGCTGACCCCGCAGGGTGACTACCGGGTGGGGCGCATCAGCGCCGAACTGGCGCCCCTGCGCGCGGCGCTGGCGCCCTATGACTGCCGCAACAACCGCCTGGCGGCGGCGGCGCTGGAGCAGATCCGCCCGGCCCTGGAGGCCGCCTGCCGCCGCTACGGGCCGCAGCGGGTGGGAGTGGTGATGGGCACCAGCACCTCCGGCATCGACGCCTCGCAGCGGGCGGTGGCCGCGCAGTGCGCGGGCGGCCCCGTCCCCAGCCAGTACCACGCCCTGCAGGGCATGCTCGGGGGCCTGGGTGCCTTTGTCGCCGACTACCTG
Source organism: Parahaliea sp. (assembly GCA_047971325.1). Lineage (GTDB taxonomy): Bacteria > Pseudomonadota > Gammaproteobacteria > Pseudomonadales > Halieaceae > Parahaliea. The sequence goes on along the minus strand of JBKDZQ010000249.1, from coordinate 4,596 downwards.
CAGACCGCCGGCCCGGTCTACACCCACTCCTCCGCCTGTTCCTCCAGCGCCAACGCCCTGCTCGGAGCCCGTCGCCTGCTGCATCTGGGCCTGTGCGACGCGGTGGTCTGCGGCGGTGTCGACAGCCTGTGCGAGCTGACCCTGCAGGGCTTCGGCGCCCTTGAAGCCCAGTCCGCGCTCTGCAGCCGGCCCTTCACCCGGGACCGGGACGGCATCAATATCGGCGAGGCGGCGGCGGTGTTCGTGCTGGGCCGGGAGCCCACCGCACTGCAACTGCTGGGCGGCGCCGCCAGCTCCGATGCCCACCACATCTCCGCCCCCCATCCCGAGGGCGAGGGCGCGACCCGGGCCATGGCGGATGCCCTGGTGGACGCCGGCCTCACCCCCGGCCAGATCGACTACCTCAACCTGCACGGCACCGGTACCCCCCATAACGACAGCATGGAGGCCCTCGCCGTCCACCACCTGTTTGGCGAGGGAGTCCCCTGCAGTTCCACCAAGGCATTCACCGGCCACTGCCTGGGCGCCGCCTCCGCACTGGAACTGGCGCTCTGCGCCCTGTTGCTGCAAGGTGACGGCGCCCTGCGCCTGCCGCCCTCGCTGTACACCGACCAGCGCGACACAACACTGGCGCCCATCCGCCTCAGCGGGCACAATGAACGCCCGAGCCGGGCCCCGCGCCGCTGCCTGAGCAACTCCTTCGCCTTCGGCGGCAGCAACGTGTCACTGATCATCGGAAGCACACATGACTGAACCGCCGCCAGCCTTCGACAACATCACCGACATCGCCGAACTGCTGCCCCACGAGCGCCCGATGATGCTGCTGGAGCGGCTGCTTGATGCTGGCCACAGCCACCTGTGCTGCGAGGTGATCGTGCGCCAGGACGGCCTGTTCGACGACGGCGAGAGCGTGCCCGCCTATCTCGGGCTGGAGTACATGGCACAGACCGTCGCCGCCTTTTCGGGCCTGTGCGCCCGGCGCCGGGGAGAGCCGGTCAAGCTGGGCTTCCTGCTGGGCACCCGCAACTTCAGCACCAACCGCAGCCGGCTGCCCTGCCTCCAGCGCCTGCGGGTCAGCGCCCGCCAGTTGCTACAGGCCAGTTCCGGCATGGCCTCCTTCGACTGCGCCGTGGAGGGTGAATCGGTTTCGCAGTCCGCCCGGATTTCAGTGTACGAGCCCGAGGATCCGGCGCGTTACCTGGCGAGCGGAGAAGCGGCATGAACGACAACACCGTGCTGGTCACCGGCTCCAGCCGGGGCATCGGCCGGGCCATCGCACTGGAACTGGCCGCCGCGGGCTATCACCTGGTGCTGCACTGTCGCAGTGGCCGCAGCGCCGCTGAGGCAGTGGCCGCACGGGTGCAGGAACGGGGTACGCAGGCCCGCATCCTGCAATTCGATATCGCTGACCGTGCCGCCTGCGCCGCGGCGCTGAACGCCGATATGGAAACCCACGGCGCCTACTATGGCGTGGTCTGCAACGCCGGCCTGGCCCGCGACAACGTGTTTCCCGCCATGAGCGGCGAGGAGTGGGACAGCGTCCTGCACACCAACCTGGACGGTTTCTACAACGTGCTGAACCCGGTCATCATGCCCATGGTGCGCCGCCGCCAGCCGGGGCGCATTGTCACCCTGGCCTCGGTCTCGGGACTGATGGGCAATCGCGGCCAGGTCAACTATTCAGCCGCCAAGGCTGGCATAATGGGCGCCACCAAGGCACTGGCGCTGGAACTGGCAAAGCGCAATATCACGGTCAACTGCGTGGCCCCGGGCCTGGTGGCCACGGACATGGCGGAGGAGGCCCCGGTGGAGTTCATCAGGGAGCAGATTACAATGCGACGGCTGGGCGAGCCGCGGGAGGTCGCGGCCCTGGTGCGCTTTTTGCTGCACGCGGACGCCGGCTATATCACCCGCCAGGTAATCTCGGTAAACGGCGGGCTGTGTTAGGAAATTGATGATTTGATGAAACGCGTAGTTGTCACTGGAATTGGCTGTATTTCGGCGCTGGGCAACAGCCTGGAGAGCATCCTGGCCCGCCTGCGCCGCAGCGAGAACGCCATCCGCCACATGACCGAATGGGAACAGTACGACGGCCTGTTCACGCGCCTGGCCGCCCCGGTCACCGACTTCGAAAAACCCGCCCACTACTCACGCAAGGCGCTGCGGTCCATGGGCCGGGTGGCGCTGATGTCGGTGCGCGCCACCGAACTGGCGCTGGAGGATGCGGGACTGGCCGGCGACACCCTGGTGGCCGGCGGCCAGATGGGCATCGCCTACGGTTCCTCCGCCGGCAGCACCGCCGCCACCGCCGAATTCGCCAACATGCTGATCAACAAGCGCACCGACGGGCTCAACGCCACCAGTTACATCCGTATGATGAGTCATACTGCGGCGGTGAATATCGGCGTGTTCTTCGGTGTCAGAGGGCGGGTGTACACCACCTCCAGCGCCTGCACCTCCTCCAGCCAGGGCATCGGCTACGGCTTCGAGGCCATCCGCAATGGCAGCCAGGTGGCGATGATCTGCGGCGGCGCCGAGGAGCTCTGCCCCACCGAAGCCGCGGTCTTCGACACCCTGTTCGCCACCTCCACCAACAACGCCCATCCGCAGGCCACCCCCCGCCCCTTCGACCGCGACCGGGATGGCCTGGTGATCGGCGAGGGCGCCGGCACGGTGATTTTGGAAGAGTATGAACACGCCCTGGCCCGGGGAGCCAGAATCTATGCCGAAGTGCTCGGCTATGCCACCAACTCCGATGGTCGCCATGTAACCCAGCCGGACCAGGACTCCATCCGCGAGGTGCTCAGGCTGTCCCTGGACGATGCCGGCGTCGGCGCCAGCGACATCGGCTATGTCAGTGCCCACGGCACCGCCACCGACCGCGGCGATATCGCCGAATCCCGTGCCACCGCTGCGGTCATGGGAAGTGCAACGCCCATCAGCGCGCTCAAGAGCTATACCGGGCATACCCTCGGCGCCTGCGGCTCCACCGAGGCCATCACCACCATCGGCATGCTGCGCGAGGGCTGGTTCCACCCCACCCTGAATCTCGAGCACCTCGACCCGGAGTGCGGCGAGCTCGACTATATCACCGGCGCCGGGCGCCGTATTGACTGTGAAATAGCGATGTCCAACAATTTCGCCTTCGGCGGCATCAATACTTCACTCATTTTTCGCCGTGCCTGAGTTTCCCCGCAACACTGGCGAAGCCACGTTACGCATTCTTTCCAACAAACCACAAGGAGGTTTAGTTCCATGCGTCAACTGTTGATCATCACCGCACTTTGTCTGCTTTCATCCCTGGGTTACGCGCGGGACGACCGCAACCGTTACTCCATCGAGGAGGCAATGAGCACCTCCGACGCCAAGGAGAAGCTGAACCAGGGCTACACCTTCCGTTTCGGCAACCAGGGCCACGCCGCCGTACAGGCCGCCCACGGCGAGTTCATGTCCAACAAGAAGACCAACGCCTTCAACAAGACCGACAAAGCCGCCTGCCAGTGGGCCTTCCTCTCCGCCATGCTGTCCTTCCAGGACCGCATCACCCAGGAAGGCGGCAACGCCGTCATCAATATTCGCAGCTACTACAAGAAAAACGATTTCAGCAGCGCGACCGAGTTCGAATGTGGCAACGGCGCCCTCATGGCCGGCGTGACGTTCCTCGGGGACGTGGTAACGCTGGCGAACTGAGCAGCACCCCCACCGCGGAACCGGCCCGGGCATCACTGCCCGGGCCATATTGCCAGCAGAGAACGCAAGCGGCCTTTGACGACTCAAAAACGCCTGGTTATTTCCACCCCGACCGTGCGGGGCGGGTTGGTCCAGTTGAAGGTGAGCAGTGAATCCTCGGTGCGCACGCGCACGTCGCCACGTTCATCGAAAGCATTTTCGACATAGAACACAAAGTCCCAACCCGTGTCTGTATTGCCAAAACCTGCGCGAAAGTTGAAGATTTCGTAGGAGTTCATCCTTCGGTTGAGCCTGGAGCCCGTATCCAGTTCGGAATTGGCGGAACCCTTGTAGGAATATTCTCCGCGCAGATAACCCTCCCAACCCTGCAGGGGAAGATGATAATCGAACTGCACTGTCGCATTGGCCGTCAGTTCAGGGATATCCGGCAATTCGTCACCTTCGCGTCCCGGGGCCAGCACCTGATCGGTGACCTGGTCTTCGGTCAGTTCGGCCGTCGGCAACCAGGCAATGCCGGCGGCAAATTCCAGGCTGGGCATTGGTCGCCCGACCACCTCGAACTCCATCCCCTCCACTTCGGCGGAGCCTGCATTGCCGATAAAACCAAAGGCACCGGTTGGGTCCCTGCCTGCCACCTGCAGGTCATCCCATTCGATCCTGAAAAAAGCCAGGTTGACGTTGTAGCGATTGTCCAGCCAGGAGGTCTTGGCGCCAAGCTCATAGTTCCACAGTTCATCCGCGCCATAACCGGCAGGCACGGCCACGATACCCTGCTGGTTGGTACCGCCAAGCCGATAGCCCTGTGAAGCAATCATGTAGAAACTCATGTCGTCATTGGGCATCCATGAAAACTGGTACTTCGCCAGCGTTTTGTCCTCCTTGAACTCCCGACTGTCTGGCTCCGGC
>JBKDZQ010000248.1:0-1655 GCA_047971325.1 Parahaliea sp. | reverse complement strand
CATCGGCCCGGCGCGCATTTTTTCCGGTGTGTCGCCGACCCAGGTAATCGGGTAGATAGTGGGTACCAGCCAGGCTCCGGTTTTCCTGAACAGCGCCATACTGTCTTCATCGGCCCACATGGCATGCTCGATGGAATCGAAGCCCGCCCTCGGCGCAGCGTCGATGCCCGGTTTGTCATGGGCATGGGCGGTTACCTTGCGGCCGAGCATGTGAGCGGTTTCCACTATCGCATCCAGTTCCGCCTGGGTAAATTGCGGGCCGGTGCCGGCGTTGGTAGCCGACAGTACGCCGCCGGTCGCCGTCACTTTGATGACATCGGCGCCGTGTCTCACGGCCTCGCGGACGGCCCGGCTGCAGTCGTCGGCGCCGTTGCAAACTCCGGCGGCGGGCAGTGCGTCCAGCACTTCTTCGCGGTATCCGTGAGTGTCCGCATGGCCACCGCTGGGAGTGATCGCCGAACCGGCAACCAGCAGCCTGGGGCCCGGCACGAGGCCGTCGGCAATAGCGTCGCGAAGGGCAAAAATGGCGCTGCCACTGGAGCCAAGATCTCTCACCGTGGTAAAGCCCGCCAGCAGGGTCTGCCGCGCATTGTCAGCGCCGATCAGCACAAAATAGGCGTCCGGCTTGCGCACCATCAGGTGGCGACGGTTGCCTTGTTGTGGGGCGTCGAGATGGACATGAAGATCAATAAAGCCCGGCATCACAAACTGATCCCGCAGGTCGATAAGCCTGGTATTTGCCGCCAGGCCAAGGGTCTGTAGAGAGGGGAAGCCCTGCTCTATCCTGTCGATGCTGCCCCCGGAGATGACCATGGTGGCGCCTGACAGGGGTTGCTGGCCGGGTTCGGCCAGCAGCGTTCCCGCATAGACAACCTGCGTTGCTGTCGATGATGCTGATACCGCTTGGGAGGGTGACGAACCGAAAAGGACAAGAAAAATCAATGCGAACATAGTGAGCATGGTGACTCCTCAGGGCAGATGGGTGACCTGCCGTTTCTTATCGCGGGTTGCGCAAAACCGTCCTGCGCCTGTCGTACTGTAGCGCGAAGTCCTGCCCGAAGCAGGACAAGTTTGGGGCTCCTGCCCTAAATAACTCCTGGCTGATCAGTGCCTCAATACGGTATTAATTTACCGGACACCTGCTGTGTGCTCCGTTTCTGGCCGGAGTGGCGTATGCGGTGCCAGGATAAAAGATAAGATCGGGCGGCAAGCAGGCAGGTAGGAACTATGTTGAATCGAAAGGTAGTGATGTTGACTTGGCTGGCACTGGCGGCGCCCCCGTTTTCTTTCGGCAGTGCGCTGGCACAGGATGCGGGATCCGGGCATGACAAGCAGAATTCCTCCCTGGCAATCGAGGAAATCGTGGTGACTTCGCGCAAACGGGGAGCGGAAGTGCTTCAGGATGTGCCAGCCACGATTACCGCGTTTGGCGCCGACACGCTGGAAAAGATGAGGGTGCTCAATTTTGACCAGATGGCCTATCAGGTGCCGGGCCTGACCTTCGCCGACGAGGGCGCCGGGCAAAAGCGTTATGTATTGCGGGGCATTCAGTCCGCCGGGCAGCAACAGGTTGCGGTCTATTACGATGAGGTGCCGATTCCCGGTGTCCAGGCCGCGACCGGCAACAGCGGCTCGCAGACCACCGACCTCAAGCT
>JBKDZQ010000247.1:0-2899 GCA_047971325.1 Parahaliea sp. | reverse complement strand
TCGGAGAAATAGAATTCGTCCGTGCCCTCCAGGTCGAGACGGGCGTAGAAGCCGCCGCCAAAGTTGTAGCGCCCGCCGGTGGCGTACTGGTAGTTGGGGGCGTGGGCCTGGTCGCGACCGGAGAGGTCCTGGCCCTCGGAATTGATGTATTTGTTGAACTTGGTACCCAGCCATCCCAGATGGGCGTAGAGGCTGAGCTGCTCGCTGGCGCGCCAGTCGATCTCCAGTTCCAGCCCGCTGTTTTCCCCCTCGGCGGCATTGCTGATGTAGTCCAGGAAGGCGACGCTGTTGTCATCGCGCTGGACCACCAGCGAGCCCTTGACCTGTTGGTCGTTGCGGTCCATGTAGAACAGGGCGGCGCTCAGGTTCAGCGCCCCCGCCAGCAGGCTGGCCTTGTAGCCGGCCTCGTAATTGAGCAGGGCCTCGTCGTCGAAGGCCTGCAACTGGCTCATGGTGGTGAGTAGTTGCGGGTCGTCGAAGGCGCCCATGCTGGCCAGGATGACGGCGTTGACACCGCTGGCGCGGTAGCCGTGAGCGATACCGCCATAGATCATCTGATCGTCATCCAGGTGGAATGCCAGCTGCAGGCGCCCACCCCAGAGGGATTCGTCCGGGCCGCGGGCGACGCCGTTGTTGTCGCTGTAATCACTGTTGCGGCGCTCGATGCGCAGGCCGGCGAGCAGGTTCAGCCGCTCGCTCAGGCGGGTGTCTAGCTGGCCGAAGACGGCGTAGGTGTCGGTGTCGTAGCTGCTGGTGAAATCGCCGGTCAGGTAGGTGGCGTGGCGGCGCAGGTTCTCCCGGTCGCCCAGATAGTAAAGTCCCAGCACCCAGTCGCCGCGCCCGCTGAACAGACGCGAGGCCTCGTTCGACAGCAGGCGCAACTGGGTGCTGACACTGTCCCGGTCGCGCAGGAACTGGGTGTAGGCGGAGTAATAACCGGGGGCGATGCCGACATAGCTCCAGTCCTCGTCGAAGCCGTAGTCGCTCTCGGAGCTGGCCCAGGTCAGGTCGGCTTCCAGACTGAGGGCGCGCAGGGACTGATTCCAGTTGGCGGCGAGGGCGCTCGATTCCAGCCGGTCGTGACCGGGCTGGTCGGACAGGGTGTGGCGGGTGTTGTCCAGCGAGAAAGTGTCGAAGCCGTTGTCGGCGTCGAGGTAGACGGCGGTCAGGTTGAGGGTGGCGTCATCATCGGCCAGCCAGCGCAGTTTGCCGCGCAGGCTGGTTTCGTCGCGGTCGTTGGTGTCGTCGCGCTGCAGGTAGTCGTTGTCGATGAAGCCATCGCTGCGGTATTGCTGGGCGGCGACTCGGTAGAGCAGGCTGTCGCCCAGTAGCGGGCCGGTGGCGACCAGGCCGCTGCTCCAGGTGTTGTAATTGCCCAGCGTGCCCTCCACCGACAGCGAGTGCTCGGCTTCCGGCGCGGCGCTGCGCACGTTGATCAGGCCGGCCAGGGCGTTGGCCCCGTGCAGGGTGCCCTGGGGGCCGCGCAGCACTTCCACCTGCTCCACGTCGAACAGGGTGCCGGCGCCGCCCAGGCCGCTGAAATCGACCCCATCGATGATGAAACCGATGGAGGCGTTCAGCGGCTCCTGGTACTGGCTGCGCTCGCCGATACCGCGAATCTGGAAAAAGCGGGCGCGGGAGGTGCCACCGGCGAAGTTGACGTTGGGCGCCAGGTTCAGCACGTCCTCCAGGTGCTGGGCGGCGCGCTGGCGGATGTCCTCCCCGGTCATCACGCTGGTGCTGTTGGGCTGGTCCTGCAGGCTCACCGGGCGGAACTCGGCGGTAACCAGGACCTCCTCCAGCTCGCTGGCGTGGAGGGTGGGCGAGAGTGCACCGGCGACCAGTGCCGGGAGCAGGTGGCGACGAAGTGACAAGGTTGGTTCTCCTTCAATATGGCGACAAAAGAGAACCGGTTGGACTAGCGGAACGGAAGGAGTGGTGCGCAGGGCCCGGGGCCTCGCAACACCAGGGTACCTCTCCCTACGCCGGTTCTAACCGGATCAGGTTCAAAGGGTCCGCCAATACAGGCATCTCAGGCCGAAGCCACCCCCAGGTTTGCCGGGCCATTATAGGCTGGTAGCAGGCGGCTGCCAATATGGGCCGGTGGGTGAGACAGTGGCGTGAGCAAGTGGATGGGTCACTGGCGGTACCGATGGTGTAAACTCCGGAGAGTTACCTGCCGGAGGGCAAGCGGTGAACGCGATAGAAGCACTTTTCAGTAACAACCGGGCCTGGGCCGAGCGTATCAAAACCAGCGATCCCGGCTTTTTCGAGAAACTCGCCAATCAGCAAAGTCCCGAGTTCCTGTGGATTGGCTGCTCGGACAGCCGGGTGCCGGCTAACCAGATTGTCGGCCTGCTGCCCGGCGAGGTCTTCGTGCACCGCAACGTGGCCAACGTGGTTGCCCACACCGACCTCAACTGTCTGAGTGTGCTGCAGTACGCGGTGGATGTGCTCAGGGTGAAGTACGTGCTGGTGGTGGGGCACTATGGCTGTGGCGGTGTGCGCGCGGCCTACGAGAATGGCGACAACGGCCTGATCGACAACTGGCTGCGCAATATCAAGGATGTCCAGCATATCCACCGGGACCACATTGAGGAACTGGCGACCACCGAGGCCAGGGTCAATCGTCTGTGCGAACTCAATGTCATTCGCCAGGTGGCCAACGTCAGCTACACTACCATTGTGCAGAATGCCTGGTCTCGCGGCCAGCCGCTGTCGGTGCACGGCTGGGTCTACAGCCTCAAGGACGGCCTGCTGCGCGACCTCAACTGCGCGGTGTCCGGGCCGGAGCAGATATCCGAAGCCTATCGCGTCTCCTGAGAGGGCGGGGATGACCAATCTGTTGCTGTTGTTGGTGCTGGTCTTTGCCGGCGTCGCCTTGATGGTTGTGCTGGGT
>JBKDZQ010000246.1:0-1671 GCA_047971325.1 Parahaliea sp. | reverse complement strand
GGATGTGCGCCCGATTCACTTCCCGGGAATGGTGCAAACCCTTTGCTCGGTACGCCTCAATCAACTCCCGATCCTTGTCCTCAAGATGCAGTTCTGTCTGTCGCATGCCCAACTCCTCCTCTGTGGACGGATATGCGACCGTATAATACATAGTTCGTTATTTATACGTTTAACTACTAGTTCTGCAGGGCGCCATCCTTGAAGCGGGCCTGCGGCAGCGGCTCGACCATCGGCACCGCCTGCCGGGTACGGCTGCGCCCGATCAGCGCCGCCGCGGTGTTGGTGGACACCCGCTGGCGGATCTCCACCTCGTACAGCAGGTTGTCGATATCCCGCTCCAGCTCCGCCACGTACTCGGCCAGTTTGTCCTGGGCCAGTTCGGTCTGGGCGATGTTGGGCTCACTGCGGCCCGCCAGCAGCGCCCGCCGGGCCAGCATGGCGCGCTCCATGGTCCGCGCCAGGGCCATCTCCGCCGCCAGCCGGCGCGCGATCACGCCCTGCTCCGCCGGCGCCTCTTCCCGCAGCGCCTCGATCACGTTGCGGCTCACCGCCATGGTCGCGCTGCCGGAAACCGCCTTCAGTTCGGCCACCGTCGGCGGCACCCTGGTGGCCACCAGGTTCCCCAGGTCGGTTTCGATCTGCTGTGCTTCCCGCTCCACCTCCCGGTTCAGGCCCATGCCGGCCCGCACCTGCTTCTTCTCGCAGTGCTCGCAGGTGCGGATATGCGTGTCGCCCACCACACCGGCCACCCACTCCGCCATCGCCTTGGGATCGCCCCAGGCCTCGCAGATGGCCGCGCCATCGCAGGCCGCCGCGGACACCGGTGAATCGTCGGCCGCGTTGCGGTGCAGGCCGAGGTTGTAGCCCGCCATCACCGCATCGCGCACCATCGCTATCGGGGGCTGGTTCTTCCCGCCCTTGCTGATCTCCCCCGCCCAGACGATGCCGCCGTTGCCGCCGTCCCGCTCCGCCTTGTCCCTGGCCTCCAGTATCTCGGTACCCGCCGCCGATTCCTCGCGCCAGCGCATGCCCCTGGCCACTTCCCCCCAGCCATCACCATCCATCACGCCCCCCATGACTTCCGTCATGTCCTCACAGCTGACCTTGGCCAGCTGGAATTCCTCCGAGGCCTGCAGGATGCCGTTCTGCAGCAGGTCGTACAGGGCCGGATTGACCCGCTGGAGCACCAGCGCCGGCAGCGAGGCCACCGCCCCGCTGGCGGCGGCAATGATGCTGCCCATCAGGTCCTGGAACGCGCCCTTGGCCCCCGAGAGTTGCTGGGACACCGACAGGCCCATGTCGAAATTGCCGCACATCAGGTCGGTGTTCCACGCCACCCCGGCCCCCAGCAGCAGGCTGGTCGGGCGGTTGCTGGCCGGCCGTGTCAGCGGCTCCCCGCCCCCCAGCGCGTAGTAGAGCGCATCGTCCACCGCCAGCGCCGCCGGAGCCGGCGCCAGCAGGGCGCACAGCAAGGCTGCGACGGCAGCCCGGGCACCGGTGTTGGGTGTCGTTGTCATGGCTGCTTCCCTCGTCATCTTCATCCCCTGGCCTCCCTAGACAGTGTCGTCACAAGAATTTTAGCCATAACACCAGGCAACGAATCTGGATGGCGGCGAGAAATGATTGGGCATTCTTCGCATAACGTGTCGCTATGCCCCTCCAACCCTTCAG
>JBKDZQ010000245.1:0-3520 GCA_047971325.1 Parahaliea sp. | reverse complement strand
CTACCTCAACAAGTGCCCACACATCTGTCTTCGTCTGCTTGTTAAGCAACCCCCGGTCGCCAGGACTCGGGGTCTCGATCAGGGTTCACCCCCCAACCGAGGCTGCGCATTATACGGATCGTTTCGGATGCCGCAAGCGCTTTTTGGTAAAAAGCTTCAGGTCTTTTTACCGCCCCGGGAAGGTCCGACTTTCGGCCCGGGGAGCGCCTCAACGCGAGGGCTGCATTCTACGGAAAAGCCCGGTGTACGCAAGCCCAATGGCAAAAAATTTTCAGGGCGGGGCCGGCTGGCGAGCAAAGATCCCCGCCCGCCTCAGGCGCCAGGCCAGCAGCAGGGCAAAAATGACGCTGTAGACCAGGGCTTCACCGATATCCGACCGCGCCTGCCACCACATGTGCAGACAGCCAAGCACGACCGCCGGATACACCAGCCAGTGCAGGCGCCCCCAGTTGCGGCGCAGGCGGCGCTGCCAGCCCCGGGTGGAGGTGATGGCCAGCGGTAACAGCAGCAGCCAGGCCGCGAAACCCACGGTGATATAGGGTCGCTCGGCCAATTCCTCCAGCAACAGCTCTGCCGACCAGCCCGCATAGAAGGTGCCAAAGGCCCCGAGGTGCAGGCAGGCGTAGAAGAAGGCGTACAAACCCAGCATGCGGCGCAGGCGCATCAGCACGCCCCACCCGGTCCACCTGCGCAGCGGCGACACCAGCAGCGTCAGCACCAGAAGGCGCAGCGACCACTCGCCGGTCGCCAGCATCAAGGCCTTGGCCGGGTCCGGCCCCAGTTCGTTGTGCAGGGCGCGGACCAGCAGGTTCACAAAGGGCAGCAGGCAGAGCGCGAACACGCCCAGCCGCAACAGACGCTCGCGCATCAGTAATGCCGCGCCAGGTTCATTCCCCGGTAGAGCGGCGCCACCTCCGCCTCGTAGCCGTTGAACAGGCGGGTGGCAATGCGCCTGGGCGAAAACAGGGTGGAGGGCAGGCGCCGCTCGTATTTCTGGCTCCAGCGCGGGTGATCCACCTGCGGATTCACATTGGCATAGAAACCATACTCATGGGGCGCCAGTTCCTGCCAGGAGGTGGCCGGCTGGCGCTCCAGCAGGCGGATACTGACAATGGACTTGATGCTCTTGAAACCGTACTTCCAGGGCACCACCAGGCGCAGGGGCGCGCCGTTCTGGTTCGGCAGTGTCTTGCCGTACAGGCCGACCGCCATCAGGGTCAGCGGATGCATGGCCTCGTCCATGCGCAGCCCCTCGCGATAAGGCCAGTCGATGATGCTGGTCAGCGAGCGTGTGCCGCGCATCTCCGAGCGCCGGTGCAGCGTGCGAAACTCCACGTACTTCGCCTCGGCCTTCGGCTCGAAACGCGCCAGCAACCGCTGCAGGGGAAAACCGACCCAGGGAATGACCATGGACCAGGCCTCGACACAGCGCAGGCGATAGATGCGCTCCGCCAGGTCGAAACCGCCGACGATGTCCTCAAGATGCCGCTTGCCGGGGCGCTGCACCAGGCCGCCCACCTCGATCGACCAGGGGTCCGTCTGCAGTTCGTGGGCGTAGCGGGCGGGGTCGTCCTTGTCGGTACCGAACTCATAGAAATTGTTGTAGCCGGAAACATCGCTCGCCGGCGTCAGGGACTCATCGCTGGTGTAGGGGGGCCGCGCCTTGCGGTAGGACAGCTCCCGGCCTCCGGTCCCGGTGGTGGCGAGCGCCCCGCTCACCCCTCCAAGCATGGCACCCGCCAAACCCACCCCGGTCGCCCGCATCAATTCACGGCGGCGAAGGTAGACGGATTCGGGGGTTATTTCGCTGGAAGCGACGGTAGGTGGGCGGTAGCGACGGCTCATGGGTACTCCTGTTTGGCGCATCAAAACAACCCGTCATAAGAACCCAAAAAACGGAGAAGGTTCCGGCACTACCCCCGCGTGCGCTGGCGCCACTTGCGCAATTGCAATACCGGCCCGGAACCGGCATACAGCAGGAAGGCCAGCAGGAACACCAGCGGCGGGTCCAGGGTCACCAGCCCGAACACCAGCACGATCAGGATGATCACCACGAAGGGAACCCGGCCGCGGAGATCGACACCCTTGAAGCTGTAATAGGGAAAATTGGCAATCATCAGGATGCCGGCGGTCGCGGTCATCAGCGCAGCCAGCAGCGATACCTCCCCGGGCAGGTCCGCACCCACCCAGCCCCGGTCGTGACAAACCCAGACCGTACTGGCAATGATGGCCGCCGCCGCCGGACTGGCCAGGCCGGTAAAATAATTCTTGTCCGCGGTATCGATGCGGGTATTGAAGCGCGCCAGCCGCAGCGCCGCACAAGCCACATAGATGAAGGCGGCACTCCAGCCCAGTTTGCCAAGATCCCCCAGCGCCCAGCTGAACATCACCAGCGAGGGCGCCACGCCAAAGGACACCATATCGGCCAGGCTGTCGTACTCGGCGCCGAACTTGCTGGAGGTGTTGGTCAGACGGGCGATGCGCCCGTCCAGCCCGTCGAACACACCGGCAAAGAAGATGGCGATGGCGGCGGTTTCGAATTCGCCGCGCATGGCGGCGATCACCGCATAGAAACCGGAAAACAGGGCGCCGGTGGTAAACAGGTTGGGCAGCAGATAGACCCCGCGGCGGCGCACGGTGCGGCCATTGACTGACACTTCCTCTTCGTGCTCATCCACCAGCAGGTCCAGCGGGGGCACGCCCTGGGAGGACTCGCTTTCTTTGTGTCCGTCCTGCTTGAGCTCGGCTTGCTTGAGTTCGACTTTGTTGTCTTGCGGCTGCTGCCCGGGCGCCTGGCGCTGTGTCATGGTGACTCCACCGATGTTCGATCGGACATTGTAACAAATGTATCAAACCGCCGGTGTAAAGGCGTTTGCCGCTTCGTCCCAGAACGCGCGCACTCGCGGATCCCCCAGGGTGCCGCGCCCCGCGCACAGGCCGATGTCCAGGGCCGGCAGCGGCCGCCACACCGACACCACACTCACCCGCCCGGCCAGCCCGCTGGTGCGCACCACCAGCTCCGGTGCAATCCCTACCCCCAGGCCCAGGCCCACCATCGCCACAATGGCCTCGTGGCCGGCCACCTGGGCGTAGATTCGGGGAATGAACGCCAGCTCCTCGCACCACTGGTCGAACATGTCGCGAGTGACGCCGCGTTCGGGCACGATGAAGGGCATGGCACTCCAGTCGCGGTCCGGGGAGGCGCTGTCCCCCGCCAGCACCTGGCGGCGCACGGCGCAGTCCGCCGCCGGCATGCACAGCAGCATGGGGCTTTCCTGCAACTGCAGGTAACTCAGCCGTCGCGGCAGGGTGGCCGGCCGTCCGGTCACCGCCACATCGTACTGGCCGCTCAGCAAACGGTCGATACCGTCGGCCGGATCGCCGGTGTGGAGCTGGATATCGACGCCGGGATGGTTGTGGCGAAAGGCTTCCAGAATCGGCGCCAGAATGCTGTAGGTGGCCGTCACCGAGCAGTACAGGCTCACCTCGCCCACCAGATCCTCGCCACCTCTGAGCCGGC
>JBKDZQ010000244.1:0-2718 GCA_047971325.1 Parahaliea sp. | reverse complement strand
GTGAGAATGTCGACCCGGGCCGTGCGCAGGTCGTCCATGGCCTCGCGGATTTCCGCATCGGTCTCGCCCAGCCCAAGCATCAGGCTGGTCTTGGTCAGGACGTCCGGGCGGTGGGCCTTGGCGTGGGCCAGCACCGCCAGGGTCTGCTCGTAGGAGGCGCGGGGATCGCGCACCGGATGGGTCAGGCGACGCACGGTTTCCACGTTCTGGGCAAACACCTCGACGCCGGAATCGACCACGGTTTCCACAGCCGCCAGCACCCCGAGGAAATCCGGGGTAAGCGCCTCCACTGCGGTACCCGGGTTGTCCTCCTTCACCCGCCGCACACAGGCGGCATAGTGGGCGGCGCCGCCATCTGGCAGATCGTCGCGGTTCACCGAGGTCAACACCACATAGTTCAGCCCCATCAGCGACACCGAACGGGCGGTGTTGTCGGGCTCCTCCGCGTCCAGCCAGCCCCGGGGGTTGCCGGTATTCACCGCGCAGAAACGGCAGGCGCGGGTGCAGACATCACCCATCAGCATGATGGTGGCGGTGCCGGCGCTCCAGCACTCGCTCATGTTGGGACACTTGGCCTCCTCGCAGACGGTGGCCAGGCGGTGCTCGTGAACGATGCCCTTGACCTTCTCGTAGGTCTCCCCGCCCCGTGCGCGAATGCGCAGCCAGGACGGTTTGGCCAGGCGCGTGCCCTGGGCACTGCTGGCCTTGATGCCGTCCTTGATGGCAGTGATGCCGCGCTCGTTGACGAACTTCTGGCCGCTGTGGATCTGGACAGTGGGGATAAGATTGCTGTCTGCCATATACATCAAGGTCCTGCACGGGGCGCCACCAGGGCGGCGGCGATCAAGCTTGTGGCGAATATTATAGCGCGTCGGTGACCGACTTATCATTAGCTATCCCCTGCTGGATGGCCTGTGGAACGGCATCGACAACATTGGCGCCTTCCACACCAAGCAAGATACCTTCACAGGCTATGAGCAGTGGTCGGCGGTCAGCCTGTCATCTACGACCACCAGATCATGGGCGAACGCACCGTGGTCGACGCCCGCCTGAGCCTTGAGAGCATTCCGGTGGGTAACGGCAGCCTGCGCGTAACCCTCTGGGGCAGGAAGCTCACGGACGACGACGACCCGATCTTTGCCACCGACTCCGGCAACAGCCTGGGTCTGATCACCGCGCAGTACGGTGCACCCTGCACCTGCGGGCTGGAATCGACGACCCGTTCTGAGGTCCGGCAGCTGCCCGGGCCGGACACCAGTACTGGCGGGAGGCGGCCTGGTATCCAGTTCACCTCCCGTTTTTTCTACTGCTTACTGGCCTTCCCGCTGCTGCTCCTGCTGCAACTGCCGGGCCCGGGTATACCGGGTGGGCACCGCGTTCACCGGATCTTCCGGCCAGGGATGCCTGGGGTAGCGCCCACGCATTTCCCGGCGCACTTCGATATAGCCCCTGCGCCAGAAACTGGCCAGGTCAGTGGTCACCTGCAGGGGCCGTCCCGCTGGCGACAACAGGTGAATACACAGGCTCACCCGCCCACCGACGATGCGCGGCCCCACCTCACAGCCGAACATTTCCTGCAACTTGACCGCCAGCACCGGCGGCGCGGTGCTGTAGTCCACCGCCACACTTGACCCCGAAGGCACGGTGATACGCTCCGGCGCCAGCTCATCCAGTTGCTTTGGCAACGGCCAGGGCAGCAGGCCCTGCAAAATGGCCCGCAGGTCCAGGCGGGAAAAATCCGCCAGTCGCTGCACCCCGACCAGCCAGGGCAGCAGCCAGTCCTCCAGACTATCCAGCAGCATGGTGTCGCGAAGATCGGGCCAGGGATTGTCAGCTCCCGCCAGCGCGGACTCCCGGTGCAACAGCATCACCCGCGCCCGCCACTGGCGCAGGGCCGGGGTCCATGGCAGCAACGCCAGTCCCCGTTCGCGCAGCAGGGACAACAGGGCGCGGCTGCGCGCCGCCGCCGGCACCCTCGCCAGGGGCTGGCGTTCGACAACGATTTTGCCCACCGAGACACTCCGCCTGGCCTGCAGTCCTTCGCTGCGATCATCCCAGGCGACCTCTTCCCGGCTAGTGATCAGTGGCGCCAGCACGCCGTCGAACGCGGCCGGCGACAACGGTAGCGCGGCGAAGATCGTGTCCTCCACCCCGCCCCGCCGGCATTTCGAGCGTATCCACCGGCGCTTGATGCAGCTCTGCGGCGAGACGCCCGTAGCGCCGCGCCAGCTCCCGGCTACGCCCCTGCCAGCCCCGCAATTCCGCCGGGCAACGCGCCGCCGCTCCCAGCAGGGCCAGCGGTGGCCGCAAGTCCGTCCCCGCCAGCGGGTTGCGCTCCGCCAGCAGGGCTGCCAGCTGGCAGGCCAGTTCACCGGCGCCGATATCCAGGCCCAGCAACAGCATGTGGCCCAGGCGCGGGTGCAGCGGCAGCTGAGCCAGAGTCACCCCCCGTGGAGTCAGTTGCCATTGCCCGGGGGCGGGGCTTCGCGCCGCGGCGCAGGCGGCCAGCAGCGCCAGCGCCTGCTGATAGGGTCCGGCGGGTGGCGGATCGAGCCAGTGCAACTCGGCCGGATCCTGCACCCCCCAGGCCAGCAGTTGCAGGGCCAGCGGGGCCAGGTCGGCCCGGAGGATTTCCGGCGCGGACTGGGGCGCCAGCTGCTGCTGTTGCTCCTCGTTCCACAGGCGGTAGCAGGTACCCGGCGCCAGCCGGCCGGCACG
>JBKDZQ010000243.1:0-5912 GCA_047971325.1 Parahaliea sp. | reverse complement strand
GCTGGACATGGAGGTCGGCGCCGGCACCTTCCATCCCGCCACCTTCCTCAAGGCGGTGGGTCCGGAGAACTGGAACGCCGCCTACGTGCAACCCAGCCGCCGCCCCACCGATGGCCGTTATGGCGACAATCCCAACCGCCTGCAGCACTACTACCAGTTCCAGGTGGTGATGAAACCCTCGCCGGTGGAGTTCCAGCAGCTCTACCTGGACTCCCTGCAGGCTCTGGGCATCGACACCGCCATCCACGACATCCGCTTTGTCGAGGACAACTGGGAATCCCCCACCCTGGGCGCCTGGGGGCTGGGCTGGGAGGTGTGGCTAAATGGCATGGAAGTCACCCAGTTCACTTACTTCCAGCAGGCGGGTGGCCTGGAGTGCTACCCGGTAAGCGGGGAGATCACCTACGGCCTGGAGCGCATCGCCATGTACCTGCAGGGGGCGGACAGCATCTACGACCTGGTGTGGGCCGAGGGCCCCGCCGGCAGCGTCACTTACGGCGACGTGTTCCATCAAAACGAGGTGGAAATGTCCCGCTACAACTTCGAGGAGGCCGACACCACCTTCCTGTTCACCCATTTCGACCACTGCGAGGGCGAGGCCCTGCGCCTGGTGCAGAAAGACCTGCCACTGCCGGCCTATGAAATGGTGATGAAAGCCTCCCACGCCTTCAACCTGCTGGACGCCCGCCACGCCATTTCGGTGACCGAACGCCAGCGCTTCATCCTGCGGGTACGCAGCCTGGCGCGGGCGGTGGCCGAAAGCTACCTGCAGGCCCGGGCACAGCTCGGCTTCCCGCTGGCGGAACCGGCGCTGGCAAAAGAGGCGCTGGATAAACTCGACGCGGAGGCGGTACAGCCATGAACACCGAAACCCTGCTGGTGGAACTGGGTACCGAAGAGCTGCCCCCGAAGAACCTCAAGACCCTGGGCCTCGCCTTCCGCGACGGCATGGTGGCGGGGCTGGCCCGGCGCAAGCTGGAGCACGGCGGCGTGCGCTGGTTCGCCAGCCCGCGCCGGCTGGCGGTGCTGATCGAGAGCGTGGCCCTGCGCGCCCCCGACCGGACCGTGGAAGCTCTCGGCCCCCCCGCCGACAAGGCCCGCGACGCCGACGGCAACTGGAGCCCGGCCGCCGCCGGCTTTGCCGGCAAGCAGGGGGTGGAGCCCGACGCACTGGAGACCATCGACACCCCCAAGGGTCCGCGCCTGGGCCTGCGCCAGACGGTGACCGGCGCCAGCGCCGCCGGCAGCCTCAACGAGATCATCAATGAGACCATCCGCAACCTGCCCATCGCCCGGCGCATGCGCTGGGGCGCCAGCCGGGTGGAATTTGTGCGTCCGGTACACTGGGTGGTGGCCATGCTGGGCAACAACTGCCGGCACGGCGAAATCCTTGGCCTCGCCACCGGCAACATCACCCGTGGCCATCGCTTCCACAGCCGGGGCGAGATCACCCTGGCGCGCCCGGAGGACTATCCGGCGGCCCTGGGCGCCGCGAAAGTGATTGCTGACTTCGAGGAGCGCCGGGAGATGATCCGCGAGCAGGTGGAGGTGGAAGCCAGCGCCCTCGGGGCCAATGCGGTGATCGGCGAGGACCTGCTGGACGAAGTCACCGGTCTGGTGGAGTGGCCGGTGGCCCTGACCGGCACCTTCGAGAAGCGCTTCCTGGCGGTGCCTGCCGAAGCCCTGGTGTCTTCCATGAAAGAGCACCAGAAGTACTTCCATGTGGTCGATGACAGCGGCGCCCTGCTGCCCCACTTCATCACCATCAGCAACATCGAAAGCGCGGACCCGGTGCAGGTCATCGACGGCAACGAGCGGGTGATCCGTCCGCGCCTGTCGGACGCCGCCTTCTTTTTTGAAACCGACAAGAAAACACCACTGGCCGAGCGCCTGCCGCAACTGGGGAAAATCATCTTCCAGCAGCAACTGGGTACCCTGGCGGAAAAGAGCCGGCGCCTGGAGCGGCTGGCCGGGGAGCTGGCCAGCAGGATTGGCTCCAATCGGGAACTGGCATCCCGCGCGGCCTTGCTGGCGAAGACCGACCTGGTCACGGACATGGTGCTGGAATTCCCCGACATGCAGGGTATCGCCGGCAGCTACTATGCCGCCCACGATGGTGAACATCCCGAGGTGGCCGCCGCCCAGACCCAGCAATACTGGGCGCGCTTCGCCGGCGACCACCTGCCGAAGAGCCTGACCGCCTCCAGCCTCGGCCTGGCGGACCGCCTCGACACCCTCGTTGGCATCTTTGGCATCGGCCAGCCCCCAACCGGCTCCAGAGATCCCTTCGCCCTGCGCCGGGCCTCGCTGGCGGTGCTGCGCATACTGGTGGAAAAGGAGCTGGACCTGGACCTGCGCGAAAGCCTGGATCTGGCTATCGCCCAGTACCCCGCCGACCTGCTGGACAAGGGCACAGTGGAACAGGTGCTGGCCTATATGCTGGAGCGTTTTCGCACCTGGTACGAGGAGGAGGGCATCGCGGTGGAAGTGTTCCGCGCGGTCAGCGCCACCGACCCCAGCCGCCCCCTGGATATCCAGCGCCGGGTGCACGCCGTGCACGCCTTCACCCAGCTGCCCGAGGCCGTCGCCCTGGCCGCCGCCAACAAGCGGGTGGCCAATATCCTGGACCCGCTGGGAGGCTCTCACAGTTTTGGAAAAGTAAATACTGACTTACTTTTTGAGCCTCAGGAACAGGCGCTTGCCGAGGCACTCGAGCGCATCGGCGGGGAAAGCGCCGGACACCTGCAACAGGGCGCCTACCGTGAGGCCCTGGCCGCACTGGCGGCGCTGCGCGAGCCGGTGGACGCCTTCTTCGACGGGGTAATGGTGAACACCGAGGACCAGGCCCTGCGCGACAACCGCCGCAATCTGCTGCACGCCCTGCGCCAGCGCTTCCTGCAGGTGGCGGATATTTCGCAGCTGGTCGTCAGTAAGTAAGTAGTTGCTCATCCGGCAAGCCATGGACGACGCCAGCCAACAGTTCCTGCTCACCGGCCTCGGCCTGGTGGCGGGAATGGCCCTCATCGCCCTGGCCTGGCTGGGTTACCGGCTGCGGCGGCAAGGTGCTGGCCACCGGCGCCTGCTGAGCCGCTACCGCCAGTTGCAACACCAGTATGCGGTGCTGGGCGAGCGCCACCGGGCCGCTGTACAGCAGCACCGCGAGCAACTCGAGCTGATGCGACAGCAGCGCGAGCAGTTGCGGCAGGAGTTTGAGAACCTCGCCAACCGCATTTTCGAAGAGCGCAATCGCCAGTTCACCAGTACCAGCCGCCAGTCGCTGGAAGACCTGCTGCGCCCCTTCCGCGACCAGATCGAGGGCTTCCGGGCCCGCGTCGACCAGGTGCACAGCGAGTCGGTGCGCGGCCAGGCGAGCCTCGCCGGAGAACTGCGCAAGGTGCTGGACATCGGCCTGCAAATGAACCAACAGGCTGGCAACCTCGCCGCCGCCCTCAAGGGCGATAACAAGACCGCCGGCAACTGGGGCGAGGCGCAACTGGAACGCAGCCTGGAACTGGCCGGACTGCAACCCGGCGACCACTACCAGGCGCAGGCGCCGCTGCGCGACGAGCAGGGCCGGCGCAAGGTGCCGGACTTCATCGTCAAGCTACCCGGGGGCAAGCATCTGGTCATCGACAGCAAGGTGTCGCTGGTGGCCTACGAACGCGCAGTCAGCGCCGAGGGCGAGCAAGCCCGCCAGGCGGCCCTCGACGAGCACGTGCGGGCCCTGCGCCAGCACGTGGACGACCTGGCGGGCAAGGCCTACGCCCAGTTGCCCGGCCTGGGCAGCCCGGACTTCGTGCTCATGTTCACCCCCCTGGAACCTGCCTGGATCGAGGCCATGCGTCGCAGTCCCGAGCTGTTCAACAGCGCCTGCCAGAAGGGCGTGATCCTGGTGTCCCACACCACCTTGATGCCGGTACTGCGCACCGTGGCCAACCTGTGGATGGTGGACCGCGGCAATCGCGAGGCGAGGGAGATCGCCCTGCGGGCGGGGGAGATCTACCACCAGGTCTGCCTGGTGGCGGAGCGCCTGAACCGGCTCGGCAACACCCTGCGCAGCGCCGGCAATCACTATAACGATACCGTACGAGCGCTGGCCGGCCAGAAGGGCCTGCAGGGCAAGGTGGAACGCCTGCGAAACTTCTCTCACCAGGCCAGCAGCGACCTGCCGGAAATGAGCCCCGTCCACACTGACCTGGAGCAGGAGCGCCTGGGGCAGGGCATCCGCGCCGACACCGCCTCTCCTGACGCGACAAAGCCCTGACAGCCGCGCTCATCCGGACTTTTCTCCGGTTTTTTATTGCCTCACACCGGGGGCTTTTGCAAAGTTTTCCTCCCGGGGACTCAAAAAACATCAGCCGATTCAATGAAACAATACCTGCAACGCTGGTTTCTGTTGCTCGGGCTACTTTCCTTCCAGACCGCCGTCGCTGGCACTGTGCCCGCCACCAGTGACAGGCTGCCACTGGCGGGCCTGGCCCTGCACCGCGAAACCGGACGGACTATCTATCTGGGCGCACTCCACGCCCGGCTGCCGCTGGCGGGTCCACAGGACATCCTTGCCACCGGCGTCGATCAGGTCATGGAATTTATTATCGTCGCCCGCCGCACCAGCATGCGCAGTCTGCTGGGCGGAGTGCTGTTGCAGGCGGAAGTCGCCACTGGCGCGGCCCCCGCCATCACCACCGTCGCGTTTTTTCAGGCCATTATCGTGCGCATGCAGGGCAGTCTCTACGCCAACGACCACTTCGCCCTACGCCACACGGACAGCACTGAAATCGTGGCCCTGCTCAACGGGCAAGAACTGGCTCGCAGTGACGTAGCCGGCACTTTCGGTTATTTGCTGGCGGGCTGGGTCGCCGAACGGGGGGCAACCACCGCCTTTCGCAACAGCTTGCTGGCGGGTGCCGTCGACCCGGCGCTGCGGGAGCGCTACCGCGCCCTGGAGCCGGACGCGGAGCGCCTGGCCAGTGTCGCCGCCTGGATGCAGCAGCCCGAGGCGGAGCCCGAAGCCGCACCCGCAACCCGGCAATCTCTCTCCGCTGCCAGCCAGCCAAAGATTGCGCTGGCACCGCCGGCGGCCGGACCCGCCGCGGCTTCGGCGACCAGAGTCGCCAGGACCATCGCCACTCCTGTCGCCACGCTCACGGCGCCCAGCGGCAGCCCCACGATCAAAGCCGCCGCCCCGATGGTGGACACGAAACCCACCGTGATCACGGCGGCGGCCAGCCCGGCGAACGGTGTCGAGACCCTCTCCACGAGTGAATATTCACGGCATCTGGCATCGTTCAATACCATGGTATATCGCATGGTAAACGCAGAAATCCGCTACCCGAGGAGGGCGATCCGGCGCAATATCGAGGGTGAACTGGAACTCGATCTCGTGTTCGGACCCAGGGGCGACCTGCTGGATGTGTCAGTCGCCCACTCCTCCGGACACAATATGCTCGACAACTCCGCGTTGGAAGCCGCGCGCAGCGCCTTTGTGCGTCCGCTGGCGCTGCCGCTGGACGAGACGGTGATCGCCGAATACGCCAGCGACAACAACCGGCTGGTCATTCCCGTGCCGGTCAACTTCATACTTTCGGAGTAGTCGCCAATGCCCGAATACCAGCTTACCCACACCGCATTGGTAGGAGCACGCATCAACAGTTTTTTGCGCTTTGGCTACAGCACCCGTGAGGAGCTGATCATGCGCCGCATTGTTCCCGACCTGTGGGAACCCGGCACCGACAATACCCTCGCCCTGCGGATAGCGCTGGCGGAACAGCTGCCGATCTGGATTCACAATATTCTGACGGATCCGGACTTTCCGGTTCGCGAGCGGCTGCTGATGCCGTTGCGGCGCTTTGAAGGTGAGCTGCGGGACAGCAAGGACGACCGGGTGATTTCCATGGTGCTGCGCCACGGTT
>JBKDZQ010000242.1:0-2892 GCA_047971325.1 Parahaliea sp. | reverse complement strand
AAATATTATAAAAAAGTTTTAAGATGTATTAAGTTGGGTGGGGCGAGCGCTGCCTTCACTGGTCAATGATAACAAAGGAGTTTTTAATGAGAGTAGCAGTAGAGGCGGCGCCGGCGCAGAGCAATCGGGTCGGCTGGTACCCATGGTACGTGGTGCTGGTGCTGATGCTGGCCCAGACCTTCTCCTTTGTCGATCGCATGATCATGGGGCTGCTGGTGGGACCCGTGCGCGAGACCTTCGGCATCAGCGACACCCAGTATAGTTTGCTGGCGGGGCTGGCCTTCGCGGTATTCTACGCCATCATGGGCCTGCCGCTGGCGCGTATCGCCGATCGCAGCAGTCGCCGGGTACTGATCTCCATCGGCATTACCGTGTGGAGCCTGATGACCGCCCTTTGCGGTCTGGCCCAGAGCTTCTGGGGGCTGTTCCTGGCGCGGGTTGGTGTCGGGGTGGGGGAGGCCAGCCTGGGTCCCGCCGCCTACTCGATGATCACCGACTATTTTCCCAAGGGGGTATTGGCTCGCGCCCTCAGCCTGTTCACCATGGGGGTGGCCATCGGCTCCGGCCTGGCCTATATGATCGGCGCCAAGGTGGTGGCCTATGTGGAGAGCCTGGGGCAGTTGCACATGCCCTTGCTGGGCGAGGTGCAGGGTTGGCAGGCCACTTTCCTGGTGGTGGGGCTGCCCGGGGTGCTGGTGGCGGCCCTGATGCTGCTGACCGTGCGCGAGCCCGCCCGTCGCGGCAGTATCGCCGGTGCCGCCGAGATACCGGTGCGGCAAGTGGTGGCCTACCTGGTGCAGCGCAAGCGCGCCTACTTCAGTCATATCATTGGTACCTCTATCTACATCATGGTGGTGTTCAGCCTCAATGTCTGGGGTCCGACCTACCTGATGCGCAGTTTTGGTTACAGCCCCTCGGAGGCCGGCTGGATTACTGGCCTTGCCATGATTATTGGCGGCACCGCAGGCCTGCTGGGGGGCGGTGCCCTCGCCGATCTCCTCTATAGCCGCGGGCGCCGCGACGCCTACGCCCAGGTGATGATGGTGTCCGCCCTGTGCATGCTGCCCTTCGTGATCGCCCTGGGCTTTGTCGACAGTGCGCCGTTGGCTATTACCTGCCTCAGTGTGGCCCTGTTCCTGTCCGCGATGCAGGGCGGCATCGCCGGCGGCGTCATCCAGTTGATGACTCCCAACCAGATGCGCGGGCAGGCCGTGGCCCTGTACTTTCTGTTCGCTAACCTGCTCGGGCTCGGGCTCGGGCCGACGGTGGTGGCCGCCGCCACCGATTACATCTTCCGGGACGACGCCGCCATCGGCCAGTCGATCGCCCTGGTCGCGGCGGTGATGGTGCCGCTGGCGGTGTCCCTGCTGCTGTGGGGCACGCGGGCGCGCAAACAGGTTATCGACGAAGCGCAGGGTTGAGCCGGCGCTTCTCCAACCATTGGGAACTTGAAATGGAACAACGTTTTTTCGAGGAGGAACACCAGATGTTCCGGGAGTCCTTCCGCGCTTTTCTGCAGCGGGAGGTAGTGCCCCACCAGGAGGTCTGGCGCGAGCAGGGCATGGTGTCCCGGGAACTGTGGCTGCAGGCGGGTGAGCAGGGTTACCTGCTGCCCTGGGCGGGGGAGGCCTACGGTGGTCTTGGCATCCGCGACTTCCGCTATACCCAGATCGAGATCGAGGAGCTGATGCGCATTGGCGAGACCGGTTTCTACCTGCCCCTGCACAGTGCACTGGTGGCGCCCTACATCGGCAACCACGGCAGCGAGGAACAGAAAAAGCGCATCCTGCCACGCTGCATCAGTGGCGAGTGCATTCTGGCGGTGGCCATGACCGAGCCCGGTGCCGGCTCGGATCTGGCGGGGATGAAAGCCACCGCCACCCGGCGCGGTGACGACTGGGTGCTGTCCGGCGCCAAGACCTTCATTTCCAACGGCCAGCTAGCCGACCTGGTGGTGGTGGCCGCCAAGACCAACCCGGAGCAGCCGCGCCAGATCGGCCTGTTCCTGGTGGAGCGCGGCATGGCCGGTTTCGAGCGCGGGCGCCACCTGAAGAAGCTCGGTATGCACAGCCAGGACACCTCCGAGCTGTTCTTCGACAATGTGGTGGTGCCGGCCGCCAACGTGCTGGGCGATCCGTCCAGGGGCTTTCACTACCTGATGCAGGGCTTGGCGGAGGAGCGGCTGATCGCCGCCGCCACCAATATCGCCTCCTGTCAGGCAGTGTTCGACATGACCCTGGAATACGTCCAGGAGCGGCGCATGTTCGGCAGGACCCTGGGTAGCTTCCAGAACACGCGCTTCAAGATGGCCGAGATGCGCACCGAAATCGATATCGCTCAGGTTTATGTCGATAGCTGCGTGAGCCAGCTCAACGACGACCGGCTCGATCCCGAGTCCGCCGCCAAGATCAAGCTGTTCACCAGCGAGTTGCAGGCCCGGGTGACCGACCAGTGCCTGCAATTTTTCGGCGGCTATGGTTATATGGAGGAATATGCCATCTGCCGGGCCTATGCCGACGCCCGCATCACCCGCATTTTCGGTGGCGCCTCCGAGGTCATGAAGGAAATCATCGCCAGGTCCGTCGGCCTGACGGAACTATAAGGTAGTGGCGAAGTGAACGTACTCTTCCAGCGCGGCGGCGAGCCGGTTCTGATCAACGAAGGGGGGCCTCGCGACGGCCTGCAGAACCATGCCAGGCAGCTGACGCCGGCCCAGCGCATCCGGCTTATCGAGTCGCTGGTGGCGGCGGGAATCAGCTCGGTGGAGATGGGCGCCTTTGTGTCACCCAAGGCGGTGCCGGCGATGGCGGGCACCGATGAGGTGTTTGCCGGCCTCGATCGCAACAGCGCCGGTTTTTCGGTGCTGGTGCCCAACCGCCGGGGCTACGAACT
>JBKDZQ010000241.1:0-3245 GCA_047971325.1 Parahaliea sp. | reverse complement strand
CAAGCAAGATACCACCAAAAAGGTGGGTATCAAGAACAAGCGCAAGGGCTGTGGCTGGAGTGACCGATACCTGTTTCACATCCTGGGGCTGATCAAATAATGTTCATGCGTTTGCCCTGCCAGGGGCTTTCAGGCTGATATCCTGAATCGTCCGCTGCTGGAGCCGATCGGCAATATTTCCCCAGAGGAATTTGAAGTGGCGTACTATCGCCAGCTGGAAGCGTCAGCCAGTGTGGCTTGACTCAAACAAATGAGCCTCCGGAAATCCCGGGGCGATTCAGGCAGATCAAAGAACTGGGGCCATTTCTTCGCAATCAACCGCGGTTGCGGTGACGCGGAGAAAAGGTGCGGTCCGCCACCGATGATTCCGGGTTATTGGCCCGATAAAAATAAGTCACTGCTACAACGATAAACGCATCTCTATACTGGCTCACCCCGATAATAAGGTTTCAAGGGAAAAAGCCACATAATGCGAACCCACATTTCTACCGCGCTACGCCTGATCGTTCTGTTGCTGATATCGCCCGTTGTTTCGTTCCAGGCCATGGCAGCGGAAAACTCCACCAATATTCTCGTTATTTTTGGCGACGACATCGGTTACTGGAATCTCAGTGTCAACAACGCTGGCATGATGGGGTACAGCACACCGAACATCGACAGTATTGCCAGGGACGGGATACGGTTCACCGACTACTACGGTGAACAGAGTTGCACGGCCGGCCGCTCGGCGTTCATTACCGGCCAGAGTCCCCTGAGAACCGGGCTTACCAAGGTCGGCATGCCCGGGGCCGAAATTGGTCTGCAAAAAGAGGATATTACTCTTGCCGCACTGCTGAAGGAGCGGGGCTACAAAACCGGTCAGTTTGGTAAGAACCATCTGGGAGACCGGGATGAGTTTCTGCCGACCGCGCATGGCTTTGACGAATTTTTCGGTAATCTGTATCACCTGAACGCCGAGGAGGAGCCGGAAAATCCTGACTTTCCCACCAATACGGAATTTCGCCGGCAATACACGCCGCGAGGTGTGATCCGCAGTTACGCGGACGGGGTCACTGAGGACAGCGGCCCGCTGTCACGCCAACGGATGGAGACGGTAGATCAGGAGTTTGCGGTGGCGGCGAAACAGTTCATGGAAAAATCCGTCGCGCAGAACAAACCCTTTTTTCTCTGGTTCAACGCTACGCGCATGCATTTTTATACGCATGTGGCAGAGAATGAGGCCGGGTTGTCGGGGCAGGGTTTCTACAACGACGCGATGGTGGGGCACGACAGGCTGGTTGGCACCTTGCTGGACAAGCTGGATGAGCTGGCTGTAGCGGACAATACCATTGTGCTCTATACAACGGACAACGGGCCGCATTACAACACTTGGCCCGATGCCGGCATTACACCATTTCGAGGTAAGAAAAACACCAACTGGGAAGGCGGCTATCGCGTCCCGGCCATGGTGAAATGGCCGGGACACATACCCGCCGGCGTCGTGTCCAACGACATCATGTCTCATATGGATTGGCTACCTACCCTGGTGGCCGTCGCTGGCGGCGGGGATGTGGTCGAGCGCCTGAAAGCGGGCGCGCGGGTCGACGGCAAGCCCTTCAAGAATCATCTGGATGGTTACAACTTCCTGCCTTATCTGACGGGAAAAAGTACTCAGTCACCTCGGGACAGCTTCATTTACTGGAGCGATGATGGACTGCTGACCGCCATTCGTATCGGCGATTGGAAGCTGGTATTCAACGAACAGCGCGCGACGCGCTTCGATGTGTGGCGCGATCCCTTTGTTACGCAGCGCATTCCCAAGTTGTTCAATCTGCGACGAGACCCCTTTGAAAGGGGCGACACCGACTCCAACGCCTATAACGAATGGTGGGGGCGGCGCATAGGACCCTATATCGGCCTGGCGAAGATGGAGCTCGGTGAATTTCTGCAAACACTGGAGGCCTTTCCTCCGCGACAGCGCTCCGCATCGTTTACTGTCGACCAGATGCTGGAAAAATACCTGCCGTAACTGATGTATCGCTCAGTTGGAATATAACGGTATTCATGGAAATCAGACTATGCACCCGAGAACATACGCCCTAACCAACCCAGACAAACCCGCCTTCATCATGGCCGATAGCGGAGAAACCGTCAGTTACGGTGAACTCGAGGACAATGCCAATCGGATTGCACAGCTGTTTCGCAAGAGCGGTCTGGGTAACGGCGATCATATTGCCATCATGCTGGCGAACGAACCGCTGTTTTTTCATGTCGTATGGGCTGCCCAGCGCAGTGGCCTGGTCTATACCTGTATCAGTACACATCTGAACGTCGATGATGCGATGTATATTCTGGCCAACTGCGAGGCAAAACTGCTGGTCACATCATCGTCCTACCTCCAGGCCATGGGCGATCCGCGGGCGCGAGCACCGGCATTGGCCAATGTGCTGTTGACAGACGGTGCCCGCGGCGCAGCGATGGATCTGGTATCGGCGATGGCGGAGCAGCCGGCAACGGCGATTGCCGATGAACAGGCCGGCGTAGATATGCTTTATTCCTCCGGCACTACCGGGCGACCGAAGGGTGTGGCGGTGACACTTGAGTCCACATCGATAGATGAAATGTTGCCGGTGATGAAGGGCATGGCGGCGCTGTATGGCTTTGATGAGCATACGGTCTATCTGTCCACCGTCCCGCTGTATCACGCCGCGCCGCTGCGCTTCAACTTGTTGGCGATGTCCCAGGGTGGCACCTGTGTGATCATGCGCCAGTTCGACGGCTCTGTGGCGCTGGATCTGATAGAGCGCTTTGGGGTAACGCATAGCCAGTGGGTGCCCATCATGTTCAGTCGCATGCTGAAAGCGGGCCTGCAGCAGGATCGCCGCCGGGAGCTATCAACGCATCGCGTCGCCATACACGCTGCCGCACCCTGTCCGGTAGCGGTGAAACAGGCCATGATCGATTGGTGGGGCCCCATCCTGTACGAGTACTACAGCAGTACCGAGGGTATCGGTTTTACCGCTATCGACTCCCATCAGTGGCTGCGACATCCCGGATCAGTTGGGCAGGCGGTGGTCGGGGATATCCGGATCCTCGACGAACAGGGCAGGGAGCAGGCGCGCGGCACCAGCGGACTGGTGTACTTTGCCAACGGCCCGGGTTTTTCCTATTTCGGCGATCCGGAAAAAACCGCTGCAGCGCGTAATAGCGCGGGCTGGTATTCGGTTGGTGATATCGGCTAGGTCGACGAAGAGGGTTATCTTTTC
>JBKDZQ010000240.1:0-3489 GCA_047971325.1 Parahaliea sp. | reverse complement strand
GGCCGGGGTTGAGGCCACATAGCCGTGACGCTATTGGAGAGGCCACCAATGAACTGTAGTGCTGGTTTGCCGGTCTGGATAATGGCTGGATTGAATTACGGGGCTTCGGAATAATGAACCTTCAACAATTACTGGGCATCGAACTGCCCATCGTTCAGGCGCCCATGGCGGGAGTGCAGGGCAGTGCGCTGGCAGTGGCAGTATCGGCCGCTGGCGGCTTGGGGTCGCTGCCCTGTGCGATGCTTGGCGCAGGTGCGCTGCGTCAGGAGCTGGCCGCCATCAAGGCGGGGACCGACAAGCCCTTCAACGTGAATTTCTTCTCCCACACGCCGCCCATCGCCAACGCCGAGCGGGAGGCGGCCTGGCGGCAGCAGCTTGCTCCCTATTACAGAGAGTACGGAATTGACGCCAATGCCATTGCCTCCGGGCCGGGGCGCGCGCCTTTCAGTGCGGAGGCTGCCAGTGTGCTCGAGGAATTCCGGCCGGCAGTGGTCAGTTTTCACTTTGGCTTGCCGGCCCCGGAATTGCTGGCGCGGGTGAGAGCGTGGGGCGCGAAGATACTGTGTTCGGCCACCACCGTCGAGGAGGCGCGCTGGCTGGAAGCGCAGGGCGTCGATGCGATCATTGCGCAGGGGCTGGAGGCAGGGGGGCATCGCGGCATGTTCCTGTCGGATGACCTGACCCGCCAGCTCGGTACGTTCGCGCTGGTGCCGCAAATCGTGCAGGCAGTCCGTTGCCCGGTGATCGCCGCCGGCGGCATTGCCGACCGGGCGGGTATCGCCGCGGCGCTGGCGCTGGGTGCTGCCGGTGTGCAGATCGGTACTGCCTATCTGCTCTGTCCGGAAGCCGCCACCAGTGCTGTGCACCGCGCGGCGTTGAAATCGGGGGCCTCGCTTCATACCGCGGTTACCAACCTGTTCTCCGGTCGTCCGGCGCGCGGCATTGTCAATCGGGTCATGACGGAGCTTGGCCCCATCGCCACCGGGGTGCCGGAATTTCCCCTGGCGACGGCAGTAATCGCGCCTTTGCGCACCAGCGCCGAAAGCGCTGGCTGTGGGGACTTCTCGCCCTTGTGGTCCGGCCAGAATGCCAGTGGCTGCCGGGAAGTGCCTGCCGCGCAGCTCACCCGGGAGTTGGCTGCCAATCTGTAGCTGGCCTATAAGTAGTAAGTCGGCAAACCCCTGCGAGGTAGCGCTCTGTGCTGGAAATCAAAACCGTTGCCCTTTTTATGGTTACAGCGCTCGCCGAAATCCTGGGCTGCTATCTGCCCTATCTGTGGTTGCGCGAGGGCAAGCCGGCCTGGTTGCTGGTGCCGGCCGCACTTAGTCTGGCGCTGTTTGCCTGGCTGCTGTCGCTGCACCCCACCGCCGCCGGCCGGGTCTATGCGGCCTACGGTGGGGTCTATATTTTTGTGGCGATTCTCTGGCTGTGGGCTATCGACGGTATTCGCCCAGGCACCTGGGATCTGGTTGGCTCAGGTGTGGCCTTGCTGGGTATGGCTATTATCATGTTTGCGCCCCGGGCTTAGAGCGGGTCACCGGTGGTGCCGGCAGCAGCCAGGTCGGCAGTGAGGACAGGTGAAAAAGGACAAAAGCGAACAGACTGGCATAAGGAGAGCAATATGTGTGACGAACAAACCGAACGCGACAACGAACGCTGGCGTCTGGCAAAGGGGCTGACGCGGCGCGAATTCAACACCGCTGCCGGCGGTGTTGCGCTGGCGAGCCTGCTGCCCCGTACCGCCAGCGCGCTCGCGGTCGAGGAGAGCGAGGTCGAAGTACCCACAGCGGATGGCAAGGCGGATGGTTATTTCGTGCGCCCTGCCGCCGGCAGGCATGCCGCTGTGATCGGGTGGCCGGACGTCATGGGCATCCGGCCGGCCTTTCGCATGATGGGCAAGCGTCTCGCCGAATCGGGCTACGCCGTGCTGGTGGTGAACCCCTACTACCGCACGGCCCGGGGCGAGGTGATTGGCGAGGGCGAGAGCTTTGCCGATCCGGCCGTGCGCGAGCGCCTGGGGCCGCACCGCAATTCCCTGTCACCCGCCACCTGTGTCAGCGATGGCAAGGCACTGGTAGCATGGCTCGACGCCCGGGACAGCGTCGACTCCTCCCGGAAAATGGGCACGGCGGGTTACTGCATGACCGGTTCCTACGTCATGCGCCTTGCCGCCGCCATCCCGGAGCGGATTGGCGCCGGGGCCTCATTTCACGGCGGCGGACTGGCCACTGACGCCCCCGACAGCCCCCATCGGCTGGCGCCGCAGATCAGGGCGGGTTTGCTGATTGCCATCGCCGAGAACGACGACGAACACGATCCCCAGGCCAGGGTGCTGTTGCGGGAGGCTTTCGACGCGGCGGGGGTGAAGGCGGAAATGGAGGTCTACGCGGGCACCCTGCACGGCTGGTGCCCGCTGGATTCACGGGTTTACAACGAGCTGCAGGCGGAGAAAGCCTGGGTGCGCATGCTGGCGCTGTTTGCACGGGAGCTGTGAAGCTGTCGTGGCCGGCAAGGCGATGACCAGCCGGGTCACCCTGAACGGCGGCTGGCACCCCCTTGTGAATTCTGGCGGCGTCAGAGCGGCTGTCGCCGGGTCGCCCAGGCCGACGCGACCACGCCGACAAACAGCGAGCTGGCGATGACCGTCAGCGAAGCCAGGTTCGGAATCTCCACATGGTGCTGCAACAACATCTTGATACCCACAAACAGCAGGATGAACACCAGGCTGACCTTCAGGTAGCGGAAGCGCTCGATCATATGGGCCACCAGGAAGTACAGGCTGCGCAGGCCGAGAATGGCAAACACGTTCGAGGTGAATACCAGGAAGGGGTCGGAGGTGACCGCGAGAATCGCCGGAATCGAATCGACGGCGAAAATCAGGTCCGCCCATTCCACCATGACCAGCGTCAGGAACAGCGGGGTGGCCATCAGTTTCCCGTTCTGGCGTATCAGGAAGCAAGTGCCGTGGTAGTCGTCGGTGACCGGGAACAGACGCTTGGCCAGGCGCACCGGGCCGATGTCGTCGGCGGAGCTCTCCGAGCGCAGCACCAGCATGCGCGCCGCCGACAGCAGCAGGATGATACCGAACACATAGGTCATCCAGTGGAAGCGCTCCATCAGGCTGACGCCCAGCGCGATCATCAGGCCGCGCAACACGATGGCGCCCAGTACGCCCCAGAACAGTACCCGGTATTGCAGCTCTTCGGGAACCCGCATGAAGGTGAAGATGAGCGCAAAGACAAAAACATTGTCCACCGACAGGGACAGCTCGATCAGGTAGCCGGTGAAATACAGCGTGGCTGCCTCGCGCCCGCCCATATCATGGATGGAGCTGAACCCCCAGCCGAGCCAGTTGGTTTCGTAGATGAAGTAGATATAGGCGGTGAAGCCCAACCCCAGGGCCAGCCACACCAGCCAGCGCCGCAGTGCCTGGCGGGCGCTCAGGGCGGCCGGGGTGCGGTGCAACAGCCCCAGGTCGACCGCCACCAG
>JBKDZQ010000239.1:0-3290 GCA_047971325.1 Parahaliea sp. | reverse complement strand
TGGAAGGAACTTCGGGCTAACGATGACGTCGCCCTTCTCGACGCCGCTTACGCGCCGGCTGGCAGCGGGGGCGCGCTGTCTTTATCGGGCGTGTCACTGGCTTTTGATCTCAGCACGCAGGTGGATGCCTTCCTGCTTGCCACTTTGTCGTTCACGGCGGATCAGGTGGGTGAAACGCTGTTGAGTGTTGGCAGTGCGCTGCTCTCGGATGGTTTCGGGATGGCGCTCAGCAGCACACACTACGGTGCCACGCTGAACATTGACGCCCGCGATACAGGAACCCCGGTGTCGAGCCCGGCAACGGCCTTGTTGCTGTTGACGGGCCTGGGGCTGGATTACCGGCGCTCGCGCTTGTCCCTGAAGCTCACCCTGCCGGGCTGAGCGCGGTCCCGGTCCTGGTACCTGCGCTGCTTCCGGCCGCCACCGCGCGCCACACGCGCATCAGGTTGGCGCCCAGCAGCTTGCGCAGGTCCTCTTCCCCATAGCCGCGGCGCAGCAGTTCCGCCACCAGGTTCGGGTAGGCGGACACGTCCTTCAGGCCCACCGGCAGGCTGTTGCCGACGCCGTCGAAGTCCGAGCCCAGGCCGACATGGTCGATGCCGGCGACCTTGACCGCGTGGTCGATATGCTCGGCCACCTCGCCCACGGTGGCGAAGGGGTAGGGCTGGCGGCGGCGGTAGTCGGCTTCAAAGGCCTTCATTTGCGGGGAGTCCCCGGATACCTGGTAACGTTCGGCGTAGGCCCCGGCGCTCTTTTTGTAGGCGCTGGAGTAGGCGTTGGCGGCCTTGGTGATAAAGCCGGAGCCGAAGTTGATCATGACCACGCCACCGCGCCCGGCCAGGGCCTTGAGCAGCTCGTCGCTCAGGTTGCGCTCGAAGTCCGGGGTAAAGGCGCGCATGGAGGAGTGGGAGGCAATCACCGGCACCGCGCTGATGCGGATGACCTGGGCCGCCGCGGCGTCCGACAGGTGAGAGATATCCACCATCATCCCCAGTTCGTTCATGGTTTTCACCACCTCCACGCCGAAGGGGCTCAGGCCCTGCCACAGGCGGATGTCGTCGTAGGACGAATCGCTGATGTGGTTGGCCAGGCCGTGGGCGAGGGTGACATAGCGCACGCCGCGACCGTGGAAATGCCGCAGCTTGTCGAGATCCCCCGCGATGGGGGCGCCGTTCTCCATGCCCAGGGCCAGGGCAATCCGGCCTTTCTGGAACTGGGTCTCGACCTCATCCGGCGAGGTGGCGATAGCGAAGCTGTCCGGCGCCCTGGCGACGATGGCCTCCACCTGGTCGATCAGGATGTTGGCCAGGCGGTAGGCGCTGCCGTCCAGTTCGCTCTCCGGCGGGGTGTAGATCGACATGAAGGGCACGTTCAGGCCGCCGGCTTGCGCGCGGGGCAGGTCGAACTCGCCCTGGGCGGTGGCGTGGGTCACGTCTTCCCAGTGCTCGTGGAGGCGGTAGGGCACGTCGATATGAGTGTCCACCAGCAGGTATTTCCGGGTGATTGCCCTGGCCTGGTCCAGGACCTCGTCACTGTGGGCGGTGGGTGTTGCCAGGGCCAGGGTACCGAGTGTCAGGAGCGGGAAGATGTGGCGTTTCATGCGGCCTCCGCCAAGCAAAAAGGTGGAGGATACGCGATGCCTGGCGAACAGCCACGCGGGTGGTTGAAAGGCCGCTGCTCCCCGGCACGCTGGCGTTCCGGGGAGTAGCGGCCTGGGGCGCTCAGATAATGCGTTTCATGGCGGTCATGTAGCCGCGCAGTTGTTTGCCCACCACTTCCACCGGGTGGCGGCGGATGGCGTCGTTGACCGCGATCAGTTCCTGGTTGTCGACACCGTTGTCGCCGGCGATGCCCTTGCCGATGACGTCGGTGTCGATGCCCGCCATAAAGTCCGCCAGCAGCGGGCGGCAGGCGTGATCGAACAGGTAGCAGCCGTATTCCGCGGTGTCGGAAATCACCACGTTCATCTCGTACAGCTTCTTGCGCGCGATGGTGTTGGCGATCAGCGGCGTTTCGTGCAGCGACTCATAGTAGGCCGACTCGTCGATGATGCCGGCGTCCACCATGGTTTCAAAGGCCAGCTCCACCCCGGCCTTCACCATGGCCACCATCAGGATGCCGTGGTCGTAGTACTCCTGCTCGCTGATCTCGGCACTGGTGTTGGTGGATTGCTCGAAGGCGGTTTCCGCAGTGGCGGCGCGCCAGTTCAGCAGGTTGGCGTCGTCGTTGGCCCAGTCCGCAATCATGGTTTTCGAGAAGTGGCCGGTCATGATGTCGTCCTGATGCTTCTCGTACAGCGGACGCATGAGGGTTTTCAGCTCTTGGGCCAGGTGGAAGGCGCGGATCTTGGCCGGGTTGGACAGACGGTCCATCATGTTGGTGATGCCGCCGTGCTTGAGGCCCTCGGTGACGGTTTCCCAGCCGTACTGGACCAGCTTGGAGGCATAGGCGGGGTCGATGCCTTTTTCCACCATTTTGTCGAAGCACAGGATGGAGCCGGTTTGCAGCATGCCGCAGAGGATGGTCTGCTCGCCCATCAGGTCGGACTTCACCTCGGCGATGAAGGAGGATTCCAGTACCCCCGCGCGGTGGCCGCCGGTGCCGGCCGCGTAGGCCTTGGCCAGTTCCAGTCCTTCGCCGCGGGGGTCGTTTTCGGCGTGTACCGCGATCAGGGTCGGCACGCCGAAGCCGCGCTTGTACTCTTCGCGCACCTCGGTGCCGGGGCACTTGGGCGCCACCATGATGACGGTGATGTCCTCGCGGATCTGCATGCCTTCTTCCACGATGTTGAAACCGTGGGAATAGGCCAGGCAGGCGTTTCGCTTCATCAGCGGCATCACCTGGCCGACCACGGCGGAGTGCTGCTTGTCGGGGGTGAGGTTGAGCACCAGATCGGCCTGGGGAATGAGTTCCTCGTAGGTGCCAACGGTAAAGCCGTTTTCGGTGGCGTTTTTCCAGGACTGGCGCTGCTCGCGGATGGCCGACTCGCGCAGGGTGTAGGCGACATCCAGCCCGCTGTCGCGCAGGTTGAGCCCCTGGTTCAGGCCCTGGGCGCCACAGCCGACAATCACCAGTTTCTTGCCGCGCAGGGCCTCCACGCCGTCGGCGAATTCGCTACGGTCCATGAAGCGGCATTTGCCGAGTTGCGCCAGCTGCAGGCGCAGTGGCAGGGTGTTGAAGTAGTTCTGTCCCATGGTGTTACCTCCGGGTAAAAACGAGTGGAAGGCGACACCTTACGCGACAACTGTC
Organism: Parahaliea sp.; assembly: GCA_047971325.1. Classification (GTDB taxonomy): domain Bacteria; phylum Pseudomonadota; class Gammaproteobacteria; order Pseudomonadales; family Halieaceae; genus Parahaliea. Next base: position 41 of record JBKDZQ010000239.1, on the reverse strand, counting down.
ATTGCGTAAAACGATATATATTTAATAGAGTGTTGCGTATA
>JBKDZQ010000238.1:0-1503 GCA_047971325.1 Parahaliea sp. | reverse complement strand
GGCAAAACCCTCAAGGCCAGCCTGCTGGCTGCGCTTGTCAGCGCGACAAACCCGGGTTTTGCGCATACCGTGTGGCTCGACCCGGTGGCGGAAAAAACCGGTGAATACCAGCTACTGGTCGGCGGTCACGCCGGCAAGCTCGAGCCACTTGAGCGAACCAAGCTCAAATCCATCGACACTATTGATGCCAGTGGCGTACCCGCCGGCTGGAGCTGGCTGGACAGCAGCGGGGGCGCGCGCATTCAGGTCGCGGCCAATACCGTCATGGTTGCCATTCACTATGACAACGGCATCTGGACTCGCGATGCCATGGGGCGCAGCGTCAACACACCGATGAATGACGTTCCCGGTGCCGAGGCCGGCACCCTGGCGGTGAAATACCACAAAACGGTGGTGAGCTGGGAAAACATCGTCAGCAAACCACTGGGGCAGCCCTTCGAAGTGATACCCCTGGACAGCTCTCAACCCGTTGCCGGCAAGCCGCTGAAGGTTCAGGTACTGCTTGATGGCAAGCCGCTCTCTGGCGCCTCTGTCAGGCATGTAGAGGACGACAATACCAGCCTCACCGATGCGCAGGGCCTTGCCGAATTCGTGCCGACAGCGGGCGTCAACAAGCTGTGGGCGGGGCATCGCCAGGCCGTGAGTAGCCCCACCCACACCGAGCTGAGCTACGAATACCTGCTGGGCTTTGCAGCCTTGCCGCAATCGTGAAAGCCGTCGCCACCCGGCTGGTCGCCTGTGGCCTGCTGTTCGTCTCCATCGGCGCCGCCACCCATGATCTGGATCTGCGAGTACAGGTTGTGGACGGCGTGCAGCTCGAGGGGCAGCTGGTCTACTCCGACGGCGGGCCGGCTGGCGGCAATTACATCCGTGTTCAGGATCTGGTCGACAAGCGTTATTCAACCCTGGCCCTGCAGACCGGCGAGGACGGCAGCTTTCGCCTGGCCGGCACGCCCGGTCACCGCTACGCCGTCACCGCAGAAGGTGATGAAGGACACTCCATGACGGTGGAAATCACCCTGGCCCAAAGCACACCTTTGGCATTGCACCACGACGAGGAGGATGGGGGCCACGTGCCGGTCTACCTCATCATCGGTGCCCTGTTACTGCTGTCGCTGATACCGGCCCGGTTGTTGCGCAAACGCTGACCGCCACTCCCCGCACCCGCCTCAGCCCTTCACCACCACCCGCCGCAGCGCCTCCCGCTCGAAGTCCATCGCCAGCGCCGCCTCGGCGCGCTCCCAGGCGCGCCGGGAGTGGACCGTCGCCGCCTTGCGCAGTGCCGGGTGGGGCAACTGCGCCAAGGCGGCCAGGGCCTTTTGCAAACGCAACTGGACGGATAGCAGGCCGGCGCCGTCCCGCGCCAGAGGCGAGAAGATATCGTCGAGCAGGTCGTTCACATCCAGCGCCGGAAACCACACCCGCACATCGCTGCCAATGGCCTCCCCGCCTTCTTCCTCGGCCTCTGCCCAGCGGGTCAGCAACCGGGTGGCACGGCCGATG
>JBKDZQ010000237.1:0-1962 GCA_047971325.1 Parahaliea sp. | reverse complement strand
TTCTCCGACAGCTTGTCGGAATGACACACGGGTACCGAGGTGTCCAGAGTGCCGTGAATGAGCATTACCGGCGTGTCGTTTTTGTCGACGTGGGTAATCGTCGAGGCTTCACGGTATGACTGGGGAGATGCCTCATAGTCTGCGCCCATAAACTGGCGGGTAAAAGCGTGGTGCTGCTGGTCGGGGCCGCTCAGGTCATGAATGCCATAGATACTGATCACCGCCTTGATGGCTGTGACGTCAACTCCCTCCATGTAGGAGCTGCCGGCTGTGTTTGCCGCCAACCCGGCGAAAGCCGCAAGGTGCCCGCCCGCAGAGCTTCCGAACAATATGATACTGCCGGGATCAATATGGAGTCTGTCACCGTGCTTTATCAGATAGCGGATGGCATCGCGAATATCCTCCACCGCCGCCGGGAAGGGCGCCTGGCCTGAAAGGCGATAATTGAGCGTAGCGACCGTATAGCCCATGGCGGCGAAATCCAGGCTGTAGGGACGGTATTGGGCCTTGTCGCCCGCTTTCCAGTAGCCGCCGTGGATAATCACCAGCAGTGGATTGGGAGAGCCGTCCGGGCGCGGCTGATGGATATCCAGGGCGAGTTTGATCCCATCGACCTCCTTGAATACCACATCCATCGTCTGTTCAATTCCATCCGGAGTCGGCCGCGCAAAATCCATCGACATCGGGGTCTGCTGGGTAGCGGCGGAAATAAGGAACGCAGCGTAATAGTCGAAGGGCTGATAGTGCGGCGGCGCCGGCATTGCGTAGAGCTTGTCATAGTCGATATGCACAAGACGCGGCCCGGGATGGCTGATATCGGCGCCGCCGCCCCCCTGGGCCCAGGTGGCGGAACTCATCAGGGGCACGAACAGTGCCAGTGCCAGCTTAAGTAGAGCGCTGCTGTTGCTCATGCCGAATCCCGCCTTGTGTTGGTCGTCGCTGTATTGCGTAATGCAGCGCAAGTCCCCAATGTGCCTGTACTGTCCCGCGCTAATTGCCAGCGCCGTGGCCCTTGGCGAAAAACCTGATTCAAAAGTAATAGGTCAGATCGATGCCGTAGGTTCTCGGTGCTCCGTGGGACGCTCTCAATCCCGATGGGTTGGCGACGATATCGTCAAAATAATCATCTTCCGCCGTCAGGTTTTTCCCCCAGAGCGATGCCACCCAGCTTTCCGAGGGGGTGTGGTAGCTCAGGCGGGCGTTGAGCAGGCCAAAGCCATCCTGGCGCAGCCCTTCACTCAGGGGGTCGCCAATAAAATCGTAATCGTAGTCATCCTTGTAGGAGTAGGTTACCACCAGCGGCATTCGGCCATCACCGGCCTGGAAATCAAACTTTGCGGAAATAAAGCCGGACCAATCGGATGTTCGCAGCATTTTCTCACCATCGGCATCCAGCAACACCGTGCCCATACCTGGAGCGTTCGGGTTTCCCGTCAATCGGGTATTGAATACCTGCGCCGACGCTTCGTAGTCTTCGTACTCGCTGTCCATCAAGTTCAGGACCATGGTAATGGAAATCAATTCCGTGGCGAGCCATGTCAGGTCGATATCCAGCACCATGATCGTGGCGTTGGCGGCATTCTCGGTGGTCTGTATTACCGCATCGCCCGGTCCGGCAACAGCCCGGGTGACCTGCAGATCCTGATAGTCGTAGTAGTATGCGGCACCGTTGAAACGCAGGAGTCCATCCAGTAATTCGGTTTTCCAGCCGAATTCCAGCATATCGAGAATTTCGGGCTCCAGTGGCAAGCCGGCCCCGTTGGTGGCGGCGTAGTTGTAGCCTCCGCTCTTGAAGCCCCGGGCGTAGGTCAGATAGACCATACCGGCGTCAAAGTTGTACTCCAGTGTCGCCTTGGGCGTGAATTCACTCCAGTCCTTCTCGTCCTCGAAGGGGAAGGGGGCCAGATTGATCCCGGCAATTTTCGACTGTTTGACCGTGACTTCCTTCTCCTCCGTACTCCA
>JBKDZQ010000236.1:0-12572 GCA_047971325.1 Parahaliea sp. | reverse complement strand
CACCTGAAGGGTTGGAGGGGCATAGCGACACGTTATGCGAAGAATGCCCAATCATTTCTCGCCGCCATCCAGATTCGTTGCCTGGTGTTATGGCTAAAATTCTTGTGACGACACTGTCTAGCGCATTGGTTTCCCCCGGAAAGCTTGCTGGGAGCAAAGCTGAATGACGTCCGGGCCTGACGAGCCCTGTCTGTATCTGTACTTTATACAGGCAAACGTTAGCCCAGTCCCCCGAAACGCTCGTAAAAACTGCCGTCGGCCGGGGGCAGGTTGCCGTCGGCGGTTTCCATATGCTCGACCAGGTACTGTTCCGCCCCCCGGTAGGTGGCGTGGTAGAGGTTGGTCGCCAGGGTGCGGGCGGCCTTGCCGGCCCAGTCGCCGGGCAGCAGTTCGTCGGGCAGGTCGGTGTCCTTGAGAAGGATGCGGCGGTATTCGTGCACACAGAGGCTGCGCACCTGGAAGCACTCCTGTGGCGATAGTGCGCCGGGGCGGCGGATGGCGGACAGCACCGGGCGGAAGGTGGTGAGGAAGTCCTGGTAGCTGGCTTCCAGTTGGTCGATCTGCCAGCAGTCCCGGGACAGGCTGCGCAGGGCAATCTGGGAGGGGGCGTCCTCGGTGTGGGCGTGGAGGACGATCACTTTGTCAGTGGCGCCCAGTTCCTGCAGGGTTTCATCCAGCACGCGGCGGTCGCCCCCGGGGCGGCCCAGCATGCCCGAGGCCAGGGCGCCGTAGCCCGCCCAGCGCAACTGCCGGCGTAACTGCTCACGCTCATCGTCCGCCAGGAACGCGGGCAGCACCAGAATCCAGCGACCGTCCCAGCGCGGGCGGGTGGCGGCGTAGATGCGCCGGGCGGCGCGCTGGTACTGGCGCAGGCCGCTCTCCGACAGGCTGTAGTAGCTGCGCCGTCCCACCTGGTGGGAGGTCAGCCAGTTTTCCTGCAACAGCCGGTAGACCGAGGTGCGCACCAGGCGGTCGTTGAGGCCGAAGGGGGCCAGCGCGCGGATCAGGCTGCCGAGCCACACCGAGCCGCCGTGCTGGGAAATGGCGTCGCCGAACACGGTGATGATGAGGGAGCGCCCCCGGATGGGCCGGCGTTCGCTGAAGGCGGCCAGTAGGCCGGCGATGATCTTGGATTGTGTCATGAGATGATGCCGCAAGTGTCTGGCTGCGGTCGCTTTTTTTGTCACTGTTCTGTGGTTTATATCACTAAATAATGGCTTGGTATAAGAAAATTGTGTCATAAACCGCGGCCGTCTATACTCACCGGGAATCCCCTGTCCGGTGCCAGCGACCATGCCTGTATACAGTATTGACGGAATTGTCCCGGTGGTGGACCCCAGCGCCTATGTGCACGAGACCGCGGTGTTGATTGGCGATGTCATTGTCGGGCCGCAGGTTTACGTGGGGCCCAATGCGGTGATGCGCGGCGATTTTGGCCGCCTGATCCTGGAGGCCGGCGCGAATCTGCAGGACACCTGTGTCATGCACGGTTTTCCCGGCACCGACACCGTGGTCGGGGAACACGGCCATATCGGCCACGGCGCGGTGCTGCACGGTTGCCGCATCGGCCGCAATACCCTGGTGGGCATGAATGCGGTGATCATGGACGATGCCGAGATCAGCCCCGAGTGCATCGTCGCCGCCTGTGCCTTTGTCAAGGCCCGCTTCCGCTGCGAGGCACGCTCCATGCTGGTGGGCAGCCCGGCGCGCCTGCTGCGCCAGGTGACCGACCAGGAAATCGCCTGGAAGAGTCGCGGCACGGCCCACTACCAGGATCTCGCCCGGCGCAGTCTGCAAAGCCTGCGTCCGGCGCAGCCGCTGGCCGCGGTGGAGGCGGACCGCCCGCGTATCGTCATGGAGGATGTCGAGCCGCTGTACAAAAGTCGCGGCTGAGCTCTGCCCACCCTTTTTGTCGCCGCTGGCGGCGCCCCTGTCTGACACCAAAAATGTTCCCGTTGCTGGCGGGTTTGCGCAATGGCGCGGCTGGCATCCGGCCCGCGCCTGCGCACCCGAAAATAAAATGATACAAAAATATTGAAATTATGGAAATATTAGTATTATATATTGCCTGCGCATAACTAAGATAAAATAGTTCAGCACGGAGCACTTTCCATGAACGGATCACCCTGTCTGGAGCCTCTGCACGCCATTGAAAAAGCCAGCGTGGATGAGTTGCGGGCCTTGCAGCTCGAACGTCTGCGCGCCACTTTGTGTCACGTTTACGACAATTCGCCGGTGTATCGCGCCAAGTTTGAGGCTCAAGGCGTATCGCCGGACGACCTTGTGAGCCTGGAGGACCTTGCGCGCTTCCCCTTTACCAGCAAGAGCGACCTGCGCGACAACTACCCCTTTGGCCTGTTTGCCGTGCCGCGGGAGCAGGTGGCGCGCATCCACGCCTCCAGCGGTACCACCGGCAAACCCACGGTGGTGGGCTATACCCGGGAGGATATCGATGTGTGGGCCGATGTGGTGGCCCGCTCCATTCGCGCCGCTGGCGGGCGCGCCGGCGACATGGTGCACGTGGCCTACGGTTATGGCCTGTTCACCGGTGGGCTCGGGGCCCATTACGGGGCGGAGCGCCTGGGCTGTACCGTGGTGCCCATGTCCGGGGGGCAGACCGAGAAACAGGTGCAGCTGATCCGCGATTTCAACCCGGACTTCATCATGGTCACTCCCTCCTACATGATGAATATCGCCGACGAGCTGCAGCGCCAGGGGGTGGCTCCCGCGACGCTGGCACTGCGCACCGGCATTTTCGGCGCAGAGCCCTGGACCGACGCCATGCGCCGGGAAATGGAGCAGCGCCTGGGCATCGACGCGGTGGACATCTACGGTCTGTCCGAGGTGATGGGGCCGGGGGTGGCTCAGGAATGTGTGGAGAGCAAGGATGGCCCGACCATCTGGGAGGACCACTTTTATCCGGAAATCATCGACACGGAGACCGGCGAGGTGCTGCCCGACGGGGAGGAGGGCGAACTGGTCTTCACCAGTCTGACCAAGCGCGCGATGCCGGTGATTCGCTACCGCACCCGGGATATCACCCGCCTGCTGCCGGGAACCAGCCGCACCATGCGGCGCATGGCGAAAATTACCGGTCGCTGTGACGACATGCTGATTATTCGCGGGGTCAACGTCTTCCCTTCCCAGATCGAGGAACAGCTGCTGGCGGTGCCGGGGCTGGCGCCCCACTACTATCTTGAGGTGAGCCGGCAGGGACACCTGGATGCCCTGGCGATCCATGTGGAGATGGCCCTGCCCAGCACTGCCGAGGCGATGCAGGAGGCGCAGAAAACGCTGCAGCACCGGGTGAAATCGCTGATCGGTGTGACCGCGGCGGTGGCGGCCCATGAGCCGGGGATCATTCCGCGCTCAGAAGGCAAGGCGCGACGGGTGGTGGACAACCGCCGCTGAAAGGGATCGAGGGCCGGCCCATCGGTCGGGCACAGAACACAGGAACAGGAGTCGCAGGATGAAGCTGGAAAGTTATGTTGCGGGGCGCTGGCAGGCCGGCGCGGGTGAGGGGGTCGCGGTGTGCGATGCCCTCAGCGGGGAACCGGTGTGCCGGGTGGGCAGCGAGGGCGTGGACTTCGCCGCCGCGCTGCGCCACGCCCGGGAAGTGGGCGGCGTGGCCCTGCGCGGCATGACCTTCCACGAGCGCGCCGCCGCCCTCAAGGACATGGCCAGGCACCTGATGGCGAAGAAAGAGGACTTCTACGCCCTGTCCGCCAGGACCGGCGCCACCCGTGCCGATGGCTGGGTGGATATCGAAGGTGGTATCGGCACGGTCTTCACCTACGCGGCCCTGGTGACCCGGGAGTTGCCCAACGATGTGGTGATGGTCGAGGGCGAGGTGGAGCGCCTGTCGAAGCAGGGCAGCTTCCTCGGCCGCCATATTCTTTGCTCCAGGCCCGGCGTGTCGGTGCATATCAACGCCTTCAACTTTCCCTGCTGGGGCATGCTGGAAAAAATCGCCCCCAGTCTCGCCGCCGGGGTGCCGGTGATCGTCAAGCCGGCCACACCCAGCGCCTACCTGACCGAGGCCATGGTGCGCGAAATGATTGCCGGAGGATTTTTTCCGGAGGGTTCGATCCAGCTCATCTGTGGCTCGGTGGGTGACCTGCTCGATCACCTGAACGAACAGGACGTGGTGACCTTCACCGGCTCCGCCGCCACCGGGCGCAAGCTGCGCGCCCACCCCAACATCGTGGCCCAGTCGATTCCCTTCACCATGGAGGCGGACTCCCTCAACTGCGCCATCCTTGGCGATACGGTGCGGCCCGAAGACCCGGAGTTCGACCTGTTCATCAAAGAAGTGGTGCGGGAAATGACGGTGAAAGCCGGGCAGAAATGCACCGCCATCCGCCGCGTCATCGTGCCCCGGGCGCGTCTGCAGGCGGTGGCCGAGGCGCTGAAGGCGCGGCTGGACAAGGTGGTGGTGGGCGACCCGTCGGTGGAGGGTGTGCGCATGGGTTCGCTGGTGGGGCGCGAGCAGGCAGCGGACGTGCGGGCCAGCGTGGAACGCCTGGCTACCGAGTGCGAGATCATCCACGGCGGCGGCACCGAATTCGCGCTTACCGGTACCGACAACGCCGGCGGCGCTTTTTTTCCCGCCACCCTGCTGCACTGTGATGACCCCAGGGGCAAGCTGCTGGTACACGAGGTGGAAGCCTTCGGGCCGGTGAGCACGCTGATGCCCTATAAGGGCATCGACGAGGCGGTAGCCATCGCCCGCCTCGGCAAGGGCAGTCTGGTAGGTTCACTGTTCACCCACGACAACGATGAGGCGCGCCGGGTGATTCTCGCCACCGCTCCCTGGCATGGCCGCATGCTGATACTCAACCGCGACTGCGCAGCGGAGTCCACCGGTCACGGCTCGCCGCTGGCGGCGCTGGTGCACGGCGGCCCGGGCCGCGCCGGCGGCGGCGAGGACCTGGGCGCCGGGCGCGCTCTCAAGCACTCCCAGCAGCGCACCGCCCTGCAGGGCTCGCCCAGCACGCTGATGGCCATTACCGGTGAATACCACCCGGGCGCCAATGCCTACAGCGACGCCATCCACCCCTTCAAAAAATACTTCGAGGACCTGCAGGTGGGGGAAACCCTGGTCACCCACCGTCGCACCGTCACCGAGACCGACATCGTCAACTTCGGCTGCGTCAGCGGGGACCATTTCTACGCCCACTTCGACGAGATTGCGGCGAAGGATTCCTTCTTCGGCAAGCGCGTGGCCCACGGCTACTTCGTGATCTCGGCGGCGGCGGGCATGTTCGTGGAGCCCTCGCCGGGCCCGGTCATCGCCAACTACGGCCTGGAGAACCTGCGCTTTGTGGAGCCGGTGGCGGCGGGTGACACCATCCGCGTCAAGCTGACGGTGAAACGCAAGATCAAGAAGGCGGCGCGCGGCGACGAAAAGCCCAACGGGGTGGTGGTGTGGGCCATCGAGGTCAGCAACCAGCACCAGAAGCCGGTTGCCATCTACGACATCATGACCCTGGTCGAGCGGCGCGACGCCTGACCCGAACAAGGAGGACGCAAACATGGCCTACAGCAATATCGAATTCGAGATCGACAGTGGCGTGGCGGTACTGCGGCTCAACCGCCCCGACTCCCTGAACAGTTTTACCAGCGACATGCACCTTGAAGTGCGCGAGGCGCTGACCCTGGCTGCCGGCAGCGCCGGAGTGAGGGCGGTGCTGCTGACCGGTAACGGGCGCGGGTTCTGCGCCGGCCAGGACCTCAACGACCGCGCGGTGGCGCCAGGTGACACCCAGCCCGATCTTGGCGATTCGGTGGAGAAAAACTACAACCCGCTGATTCGCCTGCTCACCGGCATGGAAAAACCGGTGATCTGCGCGGTCAACGGCGTCGCCGCCGGGGCCGGCGCCAACATCGCCCTGGCCTGCGACATCGTGATTGCCGCGCGCTCCGCGAGCTTTATCGAGTCCTTCAGCAAGCTGGGCCTGATCCCCGATTCCGGCGGCACCTGGATTCTGCCGCGGCTGGTGGGCATGGCCCGGGCGCGGGCGCTGGCCATGCTCGGGCCCAAGGTCAGCGCTGAGCAGGCCCAGGACTGGGGCATGATCTGGCAGGTGGTGGATGACGACCAGTTGCAGGAGACCGCCCTGGACCTGGCCCGCCAGCTGGCCACCCAGCCCACCCGCGGCTTTGCGTTCACCAAGCAGGCCTTTGCCAGCTCCACCACCAATACCCTGCTCCAGCAGCTGGAGGTGGAAAAGGAACTGATGCGCGCCGCCGGCAAGACCCACGACTACCAGGAGGGCGTCAAGGCCTTCCTGGAAAAGCGCCAGCCAGTGTACCGGGGGGAGTGATGGCACTTGATGCGCAACAGCTGGCGGCAGCCTCCGCCGACGCCATGTGGGCCGGCGACCGGGCGTCCCAGGCCCTGGGCATGCACATCGAGCGGATGGCTCCCGGGCGCGCCGTGATCGCCATGACGGTGCGTGAGGACATGGTCAACGGCCACGGTATCTGCCACGGCGGTTTCATTTTCACCCTCGCCGACAGCGCTTTCGCCTTTGCCTGCAACAGTGAGAACCACAGTGCCGTCGCCGCCGGCGCCCGGGTGGAGTTCCTGGCGCCGGGTCGACTGGGTGACCGGCTCACCGCCAGCGCGGCGCAGGTGCACCAGGGCCGGCGCACCGGCCTCTACGATGTCACTGTCAGCAATCAGGAGGGCGCCACGCTGGCACTGTTCCGGGGCAACAGCCACCGGATTGGCGGCGCCCTGGTCAACACCGAAACAGGAGATCCACTGCCATGACCGAAGCCTTTATCTGTGATGCCGTGCGCACCCCCATCGGCCGTTACGGCGGCGCCCTGGCCGGCGTGCGTGCCGACGATCTGGGAGCGGTGCCGCTGGCGGCGCTGATGGCGCGCAACGCCGGTGTCGACTGGCAGCAGGTGGACGATGTCTGGTACGGCTGTGCCAACCAGGCCGGGGAGGACAACCGCAACGTGGCGCGCATGTCCTCGCTGCTGGCAGGACTGCCGGTGGCGGTGCCAGGGGTGACGGTGAACCGCCTGTGCGGTTCCGGCATGGATGCGGTGGGCAGTGCCGCGCGGGCCATTCGCGCCGGCGATATCCAGCTGGCCCTGGCCGGCGGGGTGGAGTCCATGTCCCGCGCTCCCTTTGTGCTGCCCAAGGCGGACAGCGCATTCAGCCGCGATGCACAGGTCTTCGACACCACCATCGGCTGGCGCTTTGTGAACAAACTGCTCAAGGCCCGGTACGGTGTCGACTCCATGCCCGAAACCGCGGAAAACGTCGCGGCGCAGTTCGGCATCGAGCGTGCGGCCCAGGACGCCTTCGCCCTGCGCAGCCAGCAGCGGGCCGCCGCCGCCATCGCCGCCGGGCGCTTTGACGCGGAGCTGACGCCGGTGGCCATCCCCCGGCGCAAGGGCGAGCCGGTGCTGGTGAGCGCCGACGAGCACCCGCGCGAGACCACACTGGAGGCCCTGGCGCGCCTGGGCACGCCCTTCCGCGAGGGCGGCACGGTGACCGCCGGCAATGCCTCGGGGGTCAATGATGGTGCCTGTGCCCTGCTGCTGGCCTCGCAAGCCGCCGCCTCTCGCCACGGCCTGACGCCGAAGGCGCGGGTGCTGGGCATGGCCACCAGTGGCCTGGAGCCGCGCATCATGGGTTACGGCCCGGTGGCGGCCGTCCGCAAGGTACTGGTGCTGACCGGTCTGTCGCTGGCGGACATGGATGTGATCGAACTCAACGAGGCCTTCGCCGCCCAGGGGCTGGCGGTGACCCGTGAACTGGGCTTGCCCGATGACGCTGCCCACGTCAATCCCAACGGTGGTGCCATCGCCCTGGGCCATCCGCTGGGCATGAGTGGGGCCCGCCTGGTGACCACCGCCCTGTATGAACTTCAGCGTCGCGACGCCCGTCACGCTCTGTGCACCATGTGCATCGGGGTGGGGCAGGGCATTGCCATGATCATCGAACGTGTTTGACAGGAGGCGCATATGAGCAGCCACGACACCCACTCTGGACAAGGCCCCGAACAACCGTCCGCGCGAGGGTCCGAGCAACAGCGCGAAGCGGCCTTCCAGGCGCGCATCGACGCCGAGGAAAAGATCGAGCCCCGGGACTGGATGCCGGAGCAGTACCGCCGGAATCTCATCCGGCAGATTTCCCAGCACGCCCACTCGGAAGTGATCGGCATGCAGCCGGAGGGCAACTGGATCACTCGCGCGCCCACGCTGCACCGCAAGGCGGTGCTGCTGGCCAAGGTGCAGGACGAGTGCGGTCACGGCCTCTATCTCTACAGTGCCACCGAAACCCTGGGGGTAAGCCGGGAGGAACTGGTGGCGGCCCTGCACAGCGGCGCCGCCAAGTACGCCTCGATTTTCAACTACCCCTCGCTCACCTGGGCCGACATCGGCGCCATCGGCTGGCTGGTGGATGGCGCCGCCATCGTCAATCAGGTATCGCTGCAGCGCGCCTCCTACGGCCCCTATGCCCGCGGCATGGTGCGCATCTGCAAGGAGGAGAGCTTCCACCAGCGTCAGGGCTACCACATCATGATGACTCTGATGCAGGGCAGCCAGGAGCAGCGCGCCATGGCCCAGGATGCGGTCAACCGCTTCTGGTGGCCCTCGCTGATGATGTTTGGTCCCCACGACGCCGAGTCCGCTCACTCCGCCCAGTCGATGACCTGGAAGATCAAGCGCCAGAGCAACGACGAGTTGCGGCAGAAGTTTGTCGACCAGACGGTGAAGCAGGCACAGGTGATCGGCATTACCCTGCCCGACCCCGATCTCAAGTGGAATGCCGAGCGCGGCCACTACGACTTTGGCGAGATCGACTGGAGCGAGTTCCAGCGTGTCATCAATGGCAGCGGACCCTGCAACCGCCAGCGCCTGTCCCACCATGTCGCCGCTCATGAAGAGGGTGCCTGGGTGCGCGAGGCGATCGCCGCCCACGAAGCGAAAAAACAGCAGCGCGCCGGCCAGGCCGCTGCCTGAAGAAGGAGAAGGCAGATGTCACAGCACATGAAACTGTACGAAGTATTCATCCGCTCCCGCCGCGGCCTGGATCACAAGCATGTCGGCAGCCTGCACGCGGAGGATGCCGAGCAGGCACTGGAGTACGCCCGGGATGTCTACACCCGGCGCAGCGAGGGCGTCAGCATCTGGGTGGTGAATTCCTCCGATATTCACGCCTCCCAGGAAAGCGACTGCGAGAGCTTCTACGATCCCCTGGATGACAAACCCTACCGGCACGCCACGCACTACCAGCTGCCGGATGCCGTCGACAACATGTGAGCGGGAGGCGACCATGACCCAGACCGATCTGTCGCGCGCCACCGCCGACTATGCCATCCGCCTCGGCGATGACGCGTTGATCCACGGCCACCGCCTGTCGGAGTGGTGCAGCCGCGGCCCCTTCCTGGAAGAGGACCTGGCGCTGACCAATGTGGCGCTGGACTTCATTGGCCGGGCGCGCATGTTCCTGGGCTACGCCGCGCAATTGCTGGACGGCGATTGCAGCGAGGACAGCCTGGCCTACCAGCGCGACTGCCGCCAGTTCACCAACCTGCTGATCCACGAACTGCCCCGGGGCGACTTCGCCTTCACCATGGCGCGGCAGTACCTGCTGGACGAACACGCGGTGCTGTTCCTGGACGCCCTGCAAGGCTCCACCGACACCGAACTGGCGGCGATAGCGGGCAAGGCCATCAAGGAGTCGCACTACCACCTGCGGCGTTCGCGGGAGTGGATGCTGCGCCTGGGCGATGGCACCCAGGAGAGCCAGCAGCGCCTGCAGCGGGCGCTGGAGGAACTGTGGGGCTATGTGCCGGAACTGTTCGCCATGGACGCGCTGGAGCGCGAGTTGCTGGCGGTGGGTATCGCGGTGGACCGGGAGATCCTCGTTGCGCCCTGGCGCAGCGCAGTGGAGCGTACCTTCGCCCAAACCGCGATCAGCCTGCCGGGGGATGACTGGCGGGTGGAGGGTGGTCGCGGCGGCTACCACACCGAGCACCTGGGTCATCTGCTGAGCGAGTTGCAGTTCCTGCAGCGGGCCTATCCCGGGTGTCAGTGGTAGTGAGCGCCCTGTCGTCATCGCACCGTATTGCCCTGTTGCCGGTGGAGGAGCTGGAACGCCGCCAGCGCCGTGAGCGCTCACCCTGCCCGCAGTTGTGGGAGCTCCTGGATACGGTGGCGGACCCGGAAATCCCGGTGATCAGCCTCTGGGAGCTGGGGGTGCTACAGGACCTCGAACGCGACGGCGACACCGTGGTGGTCACCATCACCCCGACCTATTCGGGCTGCCCGGCCATGGATGTGATTCGCGAGGATATCGCCCGGGTGCTGGACACCGCCGGTTATTGTCAGCACCGGATACACACCCGCCTGGCGCCGGCCTGGTCGAGCCAGTGGCTGGACCAGGGGGCGCGCGACAAGTTGCGGGCCTTCGGTATCGCCCCGCCCGGTACGGCGGCGTCCGCACCGGCGACCGGCTGTCCGCACTGCGGCTCGGCGCGGGTGCAGATGATCAGTGATTTTGGTTCCACCGCCTGCAAGGCGCTCTACCGCTGCCTCGACTGCCGGGAACCCTTTGACTATTTCAAGCCTTTCTAGACATCAGTCTTTAGGAGCTGCCATGAGTGACGGACAGTTTTACGCGCTGAATATTGCGCGGGTCGAGCCCGAGACGGATCAGGCCGTGTGCCTGAGTTTCGACATTCCCGAAGCGCTTGGGGACACCTTCAGGCACCAGCCAGGCCAGTATCTCACCCTGCGCTCACAGGTGGATGGCAGCGAGATTCGCCGCTCCTATTCCATCTGTTCCGGCGTCAACGATCCGAACCTGCAAGTGGCGGTGAAGCGGGTCGAGGGCGGGTTGTTTTCCAACTTCGTCAACGACCGGCTCAGGGGTGGCGATGTGCTGGAGGTGATGCCCCCCCAGGGCAGCTTCTTCGTGCCGCTGGACCCGCAGGCACAGCGCAACTACCTGTTCATCGCTTCCGGCAGCGGCATTACCCCGGTGGTGTCGAACATCAGGTCCATTCTGGAGACCGAGCCACAGTCCCGGGTTACGCTGCTGTACGGTAATCAGCGCTCCAACACCATCATGTTCCGCGAAACCCTGAGCTTCCTGAAAAACCGCCACCTCACCCGCTTTCACTGGGTCAACATCCTCAGCCGCGAGGACCAGGGCTGCGACATCCTCAACGGGCGGTTGAACAACCGCAAGGGCGCCGACCTGAATCGACAACTCATCGACCTCAAGGTCTTCGATGAGTATTTCATCTGTGGTCCGGAGTCGATGATCTCCGAAGTGTCCCGGGGGCTGCGCGGTGTGGGGGTGGCGGAGGAGCACATCCACTACGAACTCTTCGCTGCCTCCGCCGACGACGCCCGGGCGGTGGTCGAGAAACACCACGCCCGGGTCAAGGCCTACGGCGGCAAGACCAGTGCGGTGACGGTGATCAGGGATGGCCGCGCCAGCACCTTCGACCTCACCGCCGATGGCGAGAACGTACTCGATGCCGGTCTCAACCACGGCATCGACCTGCCCTATTCCTGCAAGGGCGGAGTGTGTTCTACTTGCAAGGCGCGACTGCTGGAAGGGGAGGTGGATATGGATATCACCCATGCCCTGGAGAGCGCCGAGCTGGCAGCGGGGCTGATTCTCACCTGCCAGGCGCACCCAATAACGGACAAGGTCGTCGTGGATTTTGATCAGGCATAAGGCCTTACTCCGTTGCGAAGACACTGCCTGTGGCACCGCGGGTCGAGACCGTATGCCGCATGGAGAGCCCACTGCGCTTTGTCGGGCACGACGTGTCTCGACCCGCGGTGCCAAAGATAGGGGCCGGATGGAAAGTGTCCTGATGTCAGTCCCCTTCGCCCAATCTATAAACGACATACCAGGAGAACAATATGTACTGCATGAGTGTTGAATACCCCCGCGTCGAAGGCAGCAAATTCGACGTGGACTACTACCGCAACAGACATCTGCCCCTGTGCCGCGACCTGCTCGCAGACCACGGCTATGTCGGCAGCATGCTGCGGCTGGATGCCGGTAAGGCGCCCGGCAGTGGTGGCCTGCTGTGGGCCGCGGTGGACATCCTGTTCGAGAGCCAGGACAAACTGAAATCCGCGCTGGCGGCGGTGGGCGGCCAGATCAACGCCGACGTGCCGAACTACACCGATGCCAAACCGCGGGTAAGCTTCGCGGAAGTTGTGCTGAAACTTGAATGATACTGCGCGGCGCCGCCTGTCCGGGACTGCTGGTCCTGTGCTACAGCGTGGCCCTGATTCCCGTCGGGCTGGCGCTGGCGGCCGGACGTCTCGCCGGTGCCGAACGGGCACAGGGACTGGCCATGCTGCTGGGCTACCTGGCTCTCGGCTTTCTGGCGCTGCCCTTCGTCCTGCGCCCGCCGGCCCAGCGCGCCGGGGCGATTTTTACCCGCGAGTTGCACCGGCAACTGGGTTACCTGGTACTGGTCCTGGTGGCGGGCCCTGTGTTGCTCAGTCTGGCTGGCGAGGGACAGGTGCTCTCCTATCTGCATCCGCGGGCCCCGGGTCCAATGCAGGCC
>JBKDZQ010000235.1:0-1973 GCA_047971325.1 Parahaliea sp. | reverse complement strand
AGCGCGGCAACCGTCTCCCGGGCGCACTTCTTGTTGGTCCCGATGATGCCCTGGGGTCCGCGCTTGATCCATCCGGTCACATAGGTACCTGGCGTCCCCTCTACGCGCCCCCCCTGATGGGGAATCGTACCGCGCCGGGTGTCAAACGGCAGACCGGGAACCGGTCTCCCGCGATAACCGATCGCACGCAGCACAAGTCCCGTGTCGACAATTTCCGTCGATACAGCGGACCCTGCCTCCGCTTGCTCTTTCGCATCGTACTGCGAAGGGTTGTTGAACACCTCGATCTGCCCTACCTGGCGCCCGCCAAGAATAGCCACCGGCGAGCTCAGGAAACGAAACACAATGCGCTTGCGAGGTGCGGGCACCTCGCGGGCCGCCAGCCGGCAGAGGGTGTCCAGCTTGCGCCGGGCCTGCCAACCCGTCTGCTCCGCCGCACGTCTGGAAGCTCCCCCCGTACCTCCCCGAACAACCTCAATTGCCACTCCGTCGAGAAAGCCCAGTTCCTCCAGTTCCGGGTTATTGAAAGCACCCTGGAAATCCGCCCGGCGGCCAAGAATCAGCACTTCAGTGATGCGGCTGGCCGCCAGTGCATCAAGCGCATGGCCAGCGATGTCGGTGGCGCGCAGTTGGGCGACGGGCGCAGTCAGTATCCGGGCGACATCCAGCGCAACGTTGCCGTTACCGACAATTACCGCGCGCTCTGTGGATAGGTCGAACTGCAAATGCGAGTACTCGGGATGTCCGTTATACCAGGCGACAAACTCCCGCGCGGACCACGAACCTGGCAAGCTTTCTCCGGGGATGCCAAGTCTGGCGTCACCATCGGCTCCCACCGCGTAGATCACCGCATGGTAGTGGTCGGCCAGTTCTTCATGCTCGATATCTTTGCCCACCTCCACGTTACCGAAATAGCGCACTTCAGGCCTTTGAAAATAAAACTGGAACAAGCGGTCGATGACCAGCTTCTTCTCCGGGTGATCGGGGGCAACTCCCCCGCGGACCAGCCCCCAGGGAGACGGCAGCCGTTCGTAGACATCAATCTGTACGCCCGCTCCATTCGCCTCCAGCAAGGACTCAACGGCATACATCCCCGAGGGCCCAGAGCCCACAACCGCTACCCGCAATGCCCCGCTCAAAGGTTCTTGTCCCTGTGCCGAAAGTACTCGCGGTTAATGTCTTCGTAGTGGCGGTATTTCTCCGGTAGCGTCGCGGCTTCGTATATGGCCAGGACCGGGCAGACTTCCACGCAGATACCACAGTTGATACAGACCTCGGGGTTGATGTACATCTGCTCGGCACCGTCAAAGTCGGCCTCCTCGGGGCCGGGGCTGATGCAGTGAACCGGACAGACCTCCACGCAGGAAAAATCACCAACGCAGGGTGCGGTAATAACAAAGCTCATGGCACACCTCTGTATAGGGAGCGTAACATGTCAGGTGGCAGCGACGCCCGCCACCTGGCGGACCCTGACCGCTATCGCCGACTGCCGCGGCATGCGGTTGATCGGCTCGACTTCGTGCTCCAGCGATACCAGACGGGCCGTCAGGGAGCCCTGCCCGCTGTCACCGTCCGCACCCTCCCCCACACCTCCCCACTGGTGGCACATCGAGATCACACCCGGGGGAACCGTCTGGTCGGCTTTAACCCTGGCCGTCAGGCTGCCGTAGCGCGAGGAAATTTCCACCTTGCCACCGTCCTCCACCCCACTCCCGGCCGCAATATCCTGCGGATTCATATAGGCGAAGTTGGTGGCATAACGCCGGCGAGTATGGGGGCTGTCGGTGTAGAGGCTGTTCAGGCACTCCAGCAACCGGCGGCTGACCAGGCGCAAAGGGTAATCAGGGTCGGGCTGTTCCTCATGCACCCGCGCAATCTCACGGGCCACGTCCTCGGGACACAGCGACAGGCGCTGTCCCTTGTCCTTTGCGGCCTGCACTGACAGGGGTACCAGGGTGGGCGCGATACCGCTC
>JBKDZQ010000234.1:0-2298 GCA_047971325.1 Parahaliea sp. | reverse complement strand
GTCATCGAGGTCACCGACCGGGTGCGCGCGCTGCTGCCCCAGCTGACCGCGACCCTGCCGGACGCGGTGGATGTCGCCGTGCTCACCGACCGCACCCACAGCATCCGCGCCTCGGTGCGCGACACCCAGAAGGAGCTGCTGTTCGCCGTCTTCCTGGTGGTGGCGGTGACCTTCGTGTTCCTGCGCAGCCTGCCCGCCACCATCATCCCCAGCATCGCCGTGCCGCTGTCGCTGGTGGGCACCTTCGCCTTCATGTACCTGATGGACTTTTCCATCAACAACCTGACCCTGATGGCCCTGACCATCGCCACCGGCTTCGTCGTCGACGACGCCATCGTGATGCTGGAGAACGTCGCCCGCCACCGGGAAATGGGCGCCTCGCCGATGGAGGCGGCCCTGCGCGGGGCGGCGGAAATCGGCTTCACCCTGACCTCGCTGACCTTCTCGCTGGTGGCGGTACTGATCCCCCTGCTGTTCATGCCCGACGTGGTGGGCCGCCTGTTCCATGAATTCGCCATCACCCTGGCGGTGGCCATCGGTATTTCGCTGGTGGTGTCCCTGACCCTGACACCGATGATGTGCGCGCGCATGCTGCATACACCGCCCCGGGACGCCGAGGGCGACTTCCTGCACGGCGTGATCGAACGCTATGGCCGCGGCCTCGACTGGGTGCTGGACCGCCAGCGGGCGACCCTGCTGGTGATGCTGGCCACCATCGCCCTCACCGGCCTGCTCTACCTGGTGGTGGACAAGGACTTTTTCCCGGTGCAGGACAGCGGTGTGATCCAGGTGGTGACGGAAGCGCCCCAGGACATTTCCTTCACCGCCATGGCCCAGCGCCAGCGCGAGCTGGCCCAGGCCCTGCTGGAGGATCCGGGCATCGCCAGCCTGTCGTCCTTCATCGGCGTGGACGGCACCAACGTCACCATCAACAGCGGCCGCATCCTCATCAACCTGCCCCCCCACGACAGCCGTTCAGAAAGTGTGTTCGAGGTCATGGAGCACCTGCGCGAGCGCAGCGCCAGCGTGCGAGGCATCAGCGCCTGGTTCCAGCCGGTGCAGGAACTGACCATCGAGGACCGGGTCAGCCGCACCCAGTACCAGTTCACCCTCACCACCCTGGACAGCGACATCCTGCGGGAGTGGGTACCGCAGCTGGTGGACGCCCTCAATGCGCGAGCGGAACTGGACGACGTGGCCTCCGATCTGCAGCAGCAGGGGATGGAAGCCTACGTGGACATCGACCGCGACGCCGCCGCCCGCCTCGGGCTGGATGTCACCGACATCGCCGACACCCTCTACAACGCCTTCGGCCAGCGCCAGATCGCCACCCTGTTCACCCAGTCCAACCAGTACCGGGTGATCATGGAGGTGGACCCGCGCCTGTTCGGCAGTCCCGACAGCCTGCGGCAGATTTTCATCACCACCGCCAGCGGCACACCGACACCCCTGTCCAGTGTCGCCACCATCCGCGAGCGCAGCGCCCCCCTGCTGATCAACCACCAGGGCCAGTTCCCCGCCACCACCGTGTCCTTCAATCTGGCCAGCGGCGCCTCCCTGGGCCAGGCAGTGAGCGCCATCAACGAGGTCCAGCAGGCCCTGGGCATGCCCGGCTCCATCGAGCTCAGCCTGCAGGGCGCGGCGGCGGCCTTCGAGAACTCCCTCGCCAATACCCTGTGGCTGATGCTGGCGGCGGTGCTGACCATGTACATCGTGCTCGGCGTGCTGTATGAAAGCACCATTCACCCGGTCACCATCCTGTCCACCCTGCCCTCGGCCACGGTCGGCGCCCTGCTCGCCCTGCTGTTGACCGACCGCGCGCTGGACATGATCTCGGAGGTGGGCATCGTGCTGCTGATCGGCCTGGTGAAGAAAAACGGCATCATGATGGTGGACTTTGCCCTGGACGCCCAGCGCAAGCAGGGCCTGTCGCCCCGGGAAGCCATCCACCGGGCCGCCCTGCTGCGCTTCCGGCCCATCCTGATGACCACACTGGCGGCCCGGTTCGGCGCCCTGCCAATGATGCTGGCGGGCGGCTCCGGCGCCGAGCTGCGCCAGCCGCTGGGGGTGGTGATGGTGGGCTGACTGCTGGTCAGCCAGGTGCTGACCCTGTTCACCACCCCGGTGGTCTACCTGGTCTTCGACCGCCTGACCAGCGGCCGGGCCAGCCGGGAACTGCCGGCGGAGCTGCCACAGGAGAGCGCCACATGAGTATCGCGCCATGAGTCTGTCCCAGGCCGTCGTCGCGCGGCCGGTGGGCGTGTCCCTGCTGGCGGTGGCACTGATGCTCTGCGGCCT
>JBKDZQ010000233.1:0-8678 GCA_047971325.1 Parahaliea sp. | reverse complement strand
ACCTGCAGGTCGCGCAGTCCTCCTGGTGAGCCCTTGACGTTGGGTTCCAGATTGTATTCAGTGTCGGCGTACTTGTTGTGACGGGCGTCCTGTTCGGCCATCTTGGCGCGGAAGAACTCGGCGCTGGGCCACATGTTGTGGGGGGCGATGGCCTCGCGCACCGCGCCCATGAGGGCTTCGCTGCCACGCAGCACGCGGGCTTCCATCAGGTTGGTGAGCACGGTGATGTCACCGGCGGCACTGTTGCGGCAGTCGTCCACGCTGCGCACGCTGTGCCCCACGGCCAGGCCTATGTCCCACAAAAGGCGCAGGAAGGCTTCCACCGGCTCCCGGGCGGCCTCGCCGTCGGTGCTGGTCAGCAGCAGGATGTCGACGTCCGAGTACGGGTGCAGCTCCCCCCGTCCATAGCCGCCCACCGCCACCAGGGCGCTGTCCGCGGGCCAGCTCTGGCGCTGCCACAGGGCACCGAGCAGGCCGTCCATGAACTGCGCCCGCAGGCGGATCAGTTCACCGGCCTCCACCCCGGCGCGAAATTCCCGGTCGAGGTAGTGAGCGGCGGTTTTCAGGGCTGCCTTGCACAGGGCGATGGTATCGCCACCGGCCAGCTCGTGGTAGAACACCGCCGCGTCGAACATGGCTGCGGGCAACTGGACGTTGGCGTTCACGCTGGGCCTCAGAGGGTTTCGTTGCTGCGACGGGTGAAGATTTCACAACCATTTTCGGTGACCCCGATGGTGTGTTCCCACTGGGCCGACAGCCGGCCGTCCTTGGTGGTTACGGTCCAGCCGTCCTTCTGGTTGAGCCTGGTGTGGCGGCGGCCGGCGTTGATCATCGGCTCGATGGTGAAGGTCATGCCCGGCTCCAGCACCAGCCCGTCGCCCTTCCTGCCGTAGTGCAGCACCTGCGGGTCCTCGTGGAAGATCTGGCCGATGCCGTGGCCGCAGTACTCGCGCACCACCGAGTAGTAGTTCTTCTCGGCGTGCTGCTGGATGACATGGCCGATGTCCCCCAGGGTGGTGCCGGGGCGCACGATCTCCAGGGCCTTGTACAGGCACTCCTGGGTGATGCGCACCAGGCGCCGGGCGTGGTCCGGCACTTCGCCCACCAGTACCATGATGCTGGTATCGCCGTGGAAGCCGTCCTTGATGACGGTGACGTCGATATTGACGATGTCGCCACTTTTAAGCTTCTTGCCATCGGAGGGAATGCCGTGGCAGACCACCTCGTTGATGGAGGTGCAGATGGAGCGGGGAAAGCCGTGGTAGCCGAGGCAGGCGGGAATGGCGCCCTGTACCTGGGTGATGTAGTCGTGGCAGAGGCGGTCCAGTTCGCCGGTGGTGATGCCAGGTTCCACTTTGGGCTCGATCATCTCCAGCACCTCTGCGGCGAGACGCCCGGCCACCCGCATGCGCTCGATGTCCGCGCCTGACTTGATTGATACTGCCATGAATAACCTGTTGAGCCTGTAACCTGTTGAAAAATAAAAAATAACCCAAACGGCGAGAGCCTGGGGAGTGCGCCGGTCGCGCTTGCAGCGGGCCATTCTACCGCAAGCGGGAGGCAAAATCGCAATCGCGGCCCGTTGCGGGCGCCCAAACTGGCCGAATTCGCCTTTTATCGCGGTGGTGCCTGTGGTATAAAGCGCGCCTCGCTGGAGTCGGACCAGAAACGGTTTGCCCCGGCGAGACTGCCGATGTCATGGCAGGCAACTGGCATCGAGCCACTACGCACACATATCACAACCCCGTCCAGGGTGCCGGCATGGCCGGTTTGGCACGGGGGATATGTGGAGGATTAACCCGTACAAGGTATCTATTTCATGTCGCAAGTAAGCATGCGCGACCTGCTGCAAGCGGGCGCACACTTTGGTCACCAGACCCGTTACTGGAACCCCAAGATGGGCAAGTACATCTTCGGTGCCCGTAACAAGATCCACATCATCAACCTCGAGCACACCGTGCCGGCCTTCAACGAAGCGCTGGGGCTGGTGAGCCGGATGGCCTCCAACAAGAACAAGATCCTGTTTGTCGGCACCAAGCGCGCCGCCAGCAAGATCATCCGCGAGCAGGCGGAGCGCGCCGGCATGCCCTATGTGAGCCATCGCTGGCTGGGTGGCATGCTGACCAACTACAAGACCATCCGCGCCTCCATCAAGCGCCTGCGCGACCTGGAAGCCCAGCAGACCGACGGCACCTTCGCCAAGCTGACCAAGAAGGAAGCGCTGATGCGCTCCCGCGATCTGGAAAAGCTCGAGCGCAGCATCGGCGGTATCAAGGACATGGGCGGCTTGCCCGATGCCCTGTTCGTGGTGGATGTCGACCATGAGCGCATCGCCATCACCGAAGCCAACAAGCTGGGCATCCCGGTGATTGGCGTGGTGGATACCAACTCCAACCCGGACGGTGTCGACTACGTGATTCCCGGCAACGACGATGCCATTCGCGCCATCAAACTCTACGTCACCACCGTGGCCGATGCCTGTGTGTCCGGCCGCTCCGACACCGGTGAAGCCGCCGCCAGGGACGAATTCGTCGAAGAAGCCGCCGCCGAGTAGGCACCCGCGCCCCGGCCACCTTGCTGTCACCGGGGCCCTTCATCATCCCCGGTGGCCGTTGCGACAACCGGGGATTGTCGTATTCAGGAATCTCCCCCACGGGGACTAGCAGGAGGACACAATGTCTGCAGCACTGGTCAAAGAACTCCGCGAGCGCACCGGGCTTGGCTTGTTGGAGTGTAAAAAAGCCCTGGCCGAAGCCGGCGGTGATGTTGAAAAAGCCATCGAGGAACTTCGCAAATCCAGCGGCATGAAAGCCGCCAAGAAAGCCGGCCGCACTGCCGCCGACGGCGTGGTTGCCACCCGTGTGGCCGAAGACGGCTCCTACGGCGTACTGGTGGAAGTCAACAGCGAAACCGACTTCGTCGCCCGCGATGCCGGTTTCCTGGCCTTTGTCGACAAGGTGGTGGGGGCCGCGTTTGCCGGCCGGCAAACCGACGTCGCCGCACTGATGGAAGGTGAGCTGGAAAGCGACCGCCAGGCGCTGGTGCAGAAAATCGGCGAGAACATCGGCGTGCGCCGGGTGGAACTGGCAACCGCCGATGCCGGCGTGGTGGGCCAGTACGTCCACAGCAACAACCGCATCGCGGTGCTGGTGGCGCTGAAAGGCGGCGATCAGGACCTGGCGAAGGATGTGGCCATGCACGTGGCCGCAGTCAACCCCCGCGTGGTGTCCCCGGCGGATATGCCCGAAGAGGTGATCGCCAAGGAGAAGGAGATCTACACCGCCCAGGCCCAGGATTCGGGCAAGCCGGCGGATATCATCGAGAAGATGATCGGCGGTCGGGTGAAGAAGTTCCTGGCGGAGAATTCGCTGGTGGAGCAGCCCTTTGTGAAAGACCCCGATGTGACGGTGGGCAAGCTGGTGTCCAGCGCCGGCGCCGAGGTGGTTGCTTTTGCACGCTTCGAAGTGGGTGAGGGTATCGAGGTCGAGAAGGTGGACTTCGCCCAGGAAGTGGCGGCCCAGCTCAAGGGCTGAGCCTCTACCGCTCAATGTTGAACGGGGCCGCTTGGCCCCGTTTTTGTTGGTGTTTCCGAAATCAGCGCACCAAACGGCCATCACCCCGAAATACGCCCTGAAATACCACTGGGGTGTAACATCAATGTCCTGTAACATACGGCCCCGTCTCAGGAGACCCCATTCATGCCACAGGTGACAGGCGACAAAAAGTACAAACGTATCCTGCTGAAACTCAGCGGCGAAGCGCTCACCGGCTCCGAGAAATTCGGTATCGATCCCAAGGTCCTCGATCGCATGGCTCTCGAGATCGGTCAGCTCATCGGCATCGGGGTGCAGGTCGGACTGGTGGTCGGTGGTGGCAACCTGTTTCGCGGAGCGGCGTTGCAGGCCGCCGGGCTCGACCGGGTGACCGGCGACCACATGGGCATGCTGGCCACGGTGATGAACGCCCTGGCGCTGCGCGATGCACTGGAGCGCTCGAATATTGCCACCCAGGTCATGTCCTCCATCCCCATGAGCGGCGTGGTGGATCACTACGACCGGCGCAAGGCCATCCGCGCCCTCAGCAATGGCGATGTGGTGATCTTCGCCGCTGGCACCGGCAATCCCTTCTTCACCACCGACTCCTCCGCCTGCCTGCGCGGGATCGAGGTGGAGGCGGAGCTGGTGCTCAAGGCCACCAAGGTGGACGGAGTATACTCCGCCGACCCCTTTAAATTCCCCGACGCCGTCAAGTACGAACGGCTCAGCTACGATGAAGTGCTGGACAAGAAACTGGAAGTGATGGACCTGACAGCCATCTGCCTGTGCCGAGACCACAGCATGCCGGTGAGGGTATTCGAAATGGAAAAGCCCGGTGCGCTGCTCAATATCGTGCGCGGCGGCCAGGATGGTACCCTGATCGAGTGATGGTCAGGCCTGAAGGAGAAAACTGTGATCGAAGATATTAAAGCCGAAGCGTCGGAGCGCATGGAAAAGAGCCTGGAGGCGCTGTCCCACAACTTCAACAAAATCCGTACCGGGCGCGCTCACCCGAGCCTGCTGGACGGCCTGAAGGTGAACTACTACGGCGCCGACACTCCCCTCAACCAGGTGGCCAACATCAAGGTGGAGGACGCTCGCACCCTGTCGCTGACGGCCTGGGAAAAGGCTATGATTCCGGCGATCGAGAAGGCAATTCTCAAGTCCGACCTCGGCCTGAACCCCGCCACCGCGGGCGAGGTGATCCGCATTCCCATGCCCATGCTGACCGAGGAGACCCGCAAGGGCTATATCCGCCAGGCCAGGTCCGAGGCGGAATCCGCCCGGGTGTCGGTGCGCAATGCGCGGCGCGATGCCATGGCCATGCTGAAGGACCTGGTCAAGGACAAGGAGATCAGCGAAGACGACGAGCGCCGTGGCCAGGATGTGGTCCAGAAACTGACCGACCAGTATGTTGCCCGAGTGGAAGAAATGCTCTCTGCCAAGGAGAGCGACCTGAAGGAAATCTAGGCGGCACTTCTGCAGTCGTATTCATGACTACACGGGAAGGTACCGATATCGAGGGCGCTGGCGCGGAGCCTCTTGTGCCGCCGCAAGAGGCCAACCTCATGGATGGCAACAATCGCTGGGCGCGGCGCGAGGGCCTGCCGGCACCAGCGGGACACCGTGCTGGCGCCGAGACGGTGCGCGGTGTATTGCGGGCCTGTCGCAGCAACGGGGTGGAGGTGCTGACGCTGTTCGCTTTCTCCAGCGAGAACTGGGGGCGTCCCCAGCCGGAGGTGCGGGCACTGCTGGCGCTGCTGTCACGCTATCTGCGCAATGAAGTGCGCGAGCTGCACAGGGATAAGGTCCGCCTGCGTTTCATTGGCCGCCGGGACCGCTTCAGTGAACGCCTGCAGCGCCTGATGCACCAGTCGGAACACCTGACCCGGGACAATCGGGCCGCCACCATGGTGATTGCGGTGGACTACGGTGGCCGCTGGGATATCGCCCAGGCGGCACGGCTCATGGCGCAGGAGGTGCAGGCGGGGCGCCTGCGGCCCCAGGACATCACCCCGGAGAGCATGGCGTGCCATCTGTCCGGTGCCGATCTGCCGGCGCCGGACCTGTGCATCCGCACCGGTGGCGATGCCCGCATCAGCAATTTCATGCTGTGGCAGTTCGCCTACAGCGAACTCTATTTTACTCAGACCCTGTGGCCCGATTTTGGCGAGCTGGAATTTGCGCGCGCACTCTCGGACTACAGCCGGCGGGAGCGCCGCTTTGGCCTGCGCGCGCCGGATGATCTGGTTTCCGGGGGTGGCGATGCTTAAGCAGCGGGTGTTTACCGCCCTGGTCATGGCGGGGATATTCCTCGGCGTCATCGCTTTTCTGCCGCTACCGGGCATCGCCCTGTTCTTCGCCCTGGTGGTGGCGCTGGGTGCCTGGGAGTGGGCACCGCTGGCGGGCTGGCGACCGGCCGCGGCGCGGCTGCTCTATGTGCTGCTGACCATGGTTGCGCTCGCGGGGCTCTATGTCTACTGCGCGCTGGGTGACAGCCCCCAGCGCGCCCGAGTGCAGCCGGTGCTGGGGCTGGGCTGCCTGTGGTGGTCTTTCTGCCTGCTCTGGGTCAAGGGCTATCCCGCCAGCGCGGCGCTGTGGCGCAGCGCAGTGGTGCGCAGCCTGATGGGTCTGTTCGTTCTGTGTTTTGCCTGGGTGGCGGCGGTGTACCTGCTCAGTTTTCCCCGCGGCGGGTTGCTGATGGTGGCGATGGTGCTGGCGGTGGCGACGGCGGATATCGGCGCCTATTTTACCGGCAAGCACTTTGGTCGCCACAAGTTGGCGGTGGCGGTGAGTCCGGCCAAGACCTGGGAGGGTTTCTGGGGCGGGATGTTCTGTGCTTTGCTGCTGGCCCTGCTGTACTGGGCCCTGCTGCCCCCGTCGCTGTCCCACGTGAGTCTGGCGGCGGTGATCACGGTGACCCTGAGCACCGCCATGGTGTCGGTGGTGGGGGACCTCACGGTGAGCATGATCAAGCGTGAGTGCGGGGTCAAGGACAGCGGCTCCCTGCTGCCCGGTCACGGCGGCGTGCTCGACCGTCTGGACAGCATCTGCGGGGCTGCCCCGGTGTTCGCTCTCGGCCTGTTGCTGGCCGGCTGGTGAGTGATCGATGAGCGACACGGCGCAACAGGCGGTGACCGTACTTGGCTGCACCGGTTCCATTGGTGTCAGCACCCTGGACGTGATTGCCCGTCACCCGGACCGCTACCGGGTCTGGGCCCTGGCCGCCAATACCTCGGTCGAGCAAATGTTGGCCCAGTGCCTGGTCCACCGTCCGCAGTACGCGGTGATGGCCTGTGCCGATGCAGCCGAGCGACTGCGCACGGTGTTGCCGGCCGAACTTGGCACCCGGGTGCTGCAGGGGGAGGAGGGCCTGTGCCAGGTGGCCACCGAGCCCGCGGTAGACACGGTGATGGCCGCCGTGGTGGGTGCCGCCGGCCTGCCCTCGACCCTGGCGGCGGCGCGGGCCGGCAAGCGCGTGCTGCTGGCCAACAAGGAATCGCTGGTGATGGCCGGCCACTTGCTGATGGAAGCAGTGCGCGAGGCTGGTGCCCTGCTGCTGCCCATCGACAGCGAGCACAACGCGATTTTCCAGTGCCTGCCGGTGGATGCCGCCGGCAGGCCGGGCAAGACCGGGGTCAGCAAGGTGCTGCTGACGGCCTCCGGTGGCCCCTTTCGCACCTGGCGCCGGGAGGACATGGCGGCGGCGACTCCCGACCAGGCCTGTGCCCACCCCAACTGGAACATGGGGCGCAAGATCTCCGTCGAGTCCGCCACCTTGATGAACAAGGGGCTGGAGTTCATCGAGGCCTGCTGGCTGTTTGACCTGCCGCCCTCCCGGGTGGAGGTGGTGGTCCATCCCCAGAGTATCGTGCATTCCATGGTGCAGTACGACGACGGCTCGGTACTGGCCCAGCTCGGCAACCCGGACATGCGTACGCCCATCGCCTACGGTCTGGCCTGGCCCTGGCGTATCGATGCCGGTGTGGCACCGCTGGACCTGGTGGCCCTGTCGCGGCTGGATTTCGAGGCCCCGGACGAACAACGCTTCCCCTGCCTGCGGCTGGCGCGTGAGGCAGTGGCGACGGGTGGCACCGCCATGGCCATCTGCAACGCGGCCAACGAGGTGGCAGTGGCGGCCTTCCTGGATGGCCGTATCGGCTTTGGCGACATTCCTGCAATCATCGAGGATACCCTGGGGCGCTGCCCGGTGGTTGAACCGACTTCCCTGGCTGTGGTCGAATCCGCAGACGCCCAGGCCCGCGATATGGCAGCAATGCTGGTATCCGGCCTGTCACGACCTGTCGGCGCGGAGGCCTGATGGATTTGATGTACACCCTTGCGGTAACCCTGGTGACCCTCGCTATTTTAGTGGCGGTCCATGAGTACGGCCATTTCTGGGTGGCCCGCCGTTGCGGGGTGAAGGTGCTGCGTTTCTCCATCGGTTTTGGCAAGTCGCTGTGGAGCTGGCGGGACCGGCAGGGCACCCAGTACAGCGTGGCGCTCATTCCGCTGGGCGGCTACGTCAAGATGCTGGATGAGCGCGAGGGCGAGGTGGACCCGGCGGAGCTGGACCGGGCCTTCAATCGCAAGCCGGTGCTGGCGCGTATTGCGGTGGTGGTGGCGGGCCCGCTGGCCAATTTCGCCCTGGCCATCATTGCCTTCTGGTTCCTGTTCATGGCCGGGGAGAGCGGTTTCTCGCCCGTGATCGGCGAGGTCAAGCCGGGTTCGGTGGCGGATCTCGCCGGGCTTGAACCAGGACAGGACATCATCGCCGTGGACGGGCGCGAAACCCCCACCCGCCAGGCACTGAGCTTCCGCCTGCTGGAGCGTATCGGCGACCGTGGCACCATTGCCTTCGCGGCCAGGTACCCGGACTCCGATGTCATCTACGAATCGGAAGGGGCCATCGATAGCTGGCTTTCGAGCCAGGAGCAGCCAGACCTGATGGCGGGCCTGGGGCTGACCCTCTATTTTCCCGACATCGCGCCGGCGGTGGGTGAAATCACCCCCGGCAGCCCGGCCGCCGCCGCCGGATTGCAAAACGGTGACCTGGTGCTCAGCGCCGACGGGGTGCCCATGCCCCTGTGGGAGGACTGGGTGAACTACGTGCGGGCCCGTCCGGGGCAGGCCATCGCCCTG
>JBKDZQ010000232.1:0-1679 GCA_047971325.1 Parahaliea sp. | reverse complement strand
CTTCTTCGCCCTGGCGCGCTCGATGGCGGCCTGGATCGGGTCGGCCTCCGCAGGGCCCTCGCTGGCGCCCGCCGCTTGTTGGGCGCGCTGCTGCGCCGCCTGCTTGCGCGCCGCGCGCTTGGCTTCCTTGTCCGCTTCCTCCCGCGCCAGCCGCTCCTGGCGGGCCTCGAAGCGCAGCCGGGATTGCTCGGATTTTTCATGGTCGCGGCGCTGCTGGAGGATGTCCGCCTTGGAGGCGCGGTAGTACTGCACCAGCGGAATATGGCTGGGGCAGGACCAGGAGCAGGCGCCGCACTCGATGCAGTCGAATAGGTTGTGCTGTTCCAGCTTGTCGTACTCCTTGCCGCGGGCGAACCAGAACAGTTGCTGGGGCAGCAGGCTGGCGGGGCAGGCCTGGGCACACAGGCCGCAGCGGATACAGACCTGGGCCGGCGGCGGCGCGGGCAGTTCGGTGGCCGCCGGCGCCAGCAGGCAGTTGCTGGTTTTCACCACCGGCACCGCGGTGTCGGTCAGGGTAAAGCCCATCATCGGTCCGCCCATCACCAGCCGCTGGCTGGGTTGGGGCGCGAAGCCCGCCAGTGCCAGCAGGTGGCTCATGGGCGTGCCCAGCAGCACCCGGAAGTTGCCCGGCCGGGCGAGAGCCTCGCCGGTGACCGTGGTGATGCGGGAGATCAGCGGGCGGCCGAGGACCACCGCCTCGTACACCGCCACCGCCGTACCCACGTTCTGGCACACGACGCCCACCTCCGCCGGCAGGCCGCCGCTGGGCACCTGCTTGCCGGTGAGGATTTCGATCAGTTGCTTTTCGCCGCCGGAGGGGTACTTGGTGGGAAACACCACTACCTCGATGCCGGTGCCCTGCGCGGCACTGCGCAGCGCGGCGATGCCCTCGGGCTTGTTGTCCTCGACCCCGATCAGGGTCTCCTTCGGGCCGATGATGTGGCGCAGGATGCGGGCGCCGGCGACGATTTCCGCCGCCTGCTCGCGCATCAGGGCGTCGTCGGCGGTGATGTAGGGCTCGCACTCGGTGCCGTTGATGATCAGCGTGTCGATGGGGGCCCGGGTGCCGAGCTTGACCGCCGCGGGGAAGCCGGCGCCACCCATGCCGGCGATGCCGGCGGCGCGGATCAGCGCCAGCAGATTCGCGGCGCTCTCGCTTTCGTAGTTGTCCACGCCCCGGTGTTCCAGCCACTGGTCGGCGCCGTCGCAGTCGATCACCACGCAGCTCGCGTGCAGGCCCGAGGGGTGGGGGATGGGCCGCTCCTCGATGGCCGTCACCGTGCCGGAGGAAGGCGCGTGCTGGGGTACACTGACAAAACCGCCGGCCTCGGCGATCGGCTGGCCCTTCAGCACCCGCTCGCCAACGGCCACAATCGCCTTGGCGGGGGCGCCGATGTGCTGGGACAGGGGCACCACCAGTTGCGCCGGCACGCCGGCGTCTCGGATGGGCGCGCCCAGCGACTGCTGTTTGTTTTCCGGCGGGTGGACGCCGCCGTGGAAGTCGAAGATCTTTCTCATGCCGCGCGGTCGCCGTCCAGAAGCACATCGTGTGCCGCGTCAGTGGCGATGATGTCCACGTTGGCGCGGCCCAGCTCCGGCAGCTTCCAGTGCCAGGTCTGCAGGGTCTGCGCCTGGGGAATCATGTCGATGCAATCCACCGGACAGGGTTCCACGCAGAG
>JBKDZQ010000231.1:0-3158 GCA_047971325.1 Parahaliea sp. | reverse complement strand
GTCTTATTATGCAAGTATTGGCGTGCGGGCTCGATTATCGGATGCCTGTACGAATATGAAAGGCACAAAAATCTGTGTGCCGCAGTAATTGGAGTCTGTCATGCAAGCCATCAGCCAACTTAGCGAATATCCGGCGGTGTCTCGGTGTATCGGAGGTGTTACCGGCTTTGATGATACCCAGCCATGGATCTACAACCTGGATAACCCCTACCTCCACGGTGTCTACGCTCCCACCACAAACCAGCTCGATGTGAGCCAGTTGATGGTTGAGGGAGAGTTGCCGGCGGATCTGTATGGCGCCTATTTCCGCAATGGGCCCAATCCGGTACACCAGCCCATGCAGCGCTATCACCCCTTTGATGGCGATGGCATGATACACGGAGTGTATTTTCGCGATGGGCAGGCTAGTTACAAAAATCGCTATGTTGATACTGTCGCCCTGCAGCAGGAGCGACAGGAGGGAAAATCCATGTCGCCGGGCGTGATGGGGCCCTTTGACTATAACCGGTCACCTTTTGGCATCAAGGATACCTCCAATACCGACGTCTTTGTTTATGCAGGCCATGTAATGAGCCTTTGGTACAACGCCGGCCATCCCTATAAGTTGGCGGGTGAAGACCTTGCTACCTGCGGTTACTTCGATTTAAAAGGGCGCAGCCAGCGCCGCCTGTCGGCACACTCGAAAGTCGATCCCAATACCGGGGAGCTATTGTTTTTCGACTACGGCAATGAACCACCCTACATGACCTAGGGTGTGGCCAATGCGCGTGGGGAAGTGCTGCACGAGGTTGCCATTGATCTCCCGGGACCACGTCTGCCGCACGATATCGGTGTCAGCCGCAACTACACTATTTTACACGATCTTCCGCTGTTCCATGACATGGACGTGCTGCGCAGACACGGGCAGCGAGTGCTTACTTTTCGCCGAGATATGCCTACCCGGTTTGGGATTATTCCTCGCCATGGGGCTGGACATGAAGTGCGCTGGTTCGAGTGTGAGCCATGCTACATCCTGCATACCAGCAACTGCTGGGAAGAAGGCGAGTGGGTCATAATGGACGGTTGTCGCTCGATCAATCCGATGCCCACGGCGCTTCCGCACGAAGGTGATCTGGGACATATGCTCGCTTATATGCGCGCAGAGTCAAACAATTATCGTTGGCGATTCAACCTGCGCACTGGCGAGGTGCGCGAGGGAGATATCGACGATCTGAACACCGAGTTTAACAAGACCAATCAGCTGTACACCGGTGTCGCGAGCCGTTTTGCCTATCACCAGCGCATTCCGCTCTATCATGAAGGTGGCCATACGCTGCGCTTTACCAGTCTGGTGAAATATGACAACCACGATGGCCGACGCTGGCAATGGGACTATGGTCCTGGGGTGTATGGCAGCGAAGCCGTATTTGCACCCCGTGCATCAGCCACCGTGGCTTCTCGCGAAGATGATGGCTACGTCATCACCATTGTGACAGACAGTAATAACTGGCAGTCCCATTGCTTGATATTCGACGCCACCGATATTGAAGCAGGGCCGATCGCGCGAGTGAAGCTCCCGCACCGGGTTCCGTTCGGTTTTCATGCCAGTTGGGCCCGCGGTCAGGAACTATATGGGGCCTGATCTTTGTCGGTGGTGAATACAATAACGAAGCACCGCGATACCTGACCCGATCGCAGGTTGACGATAGTTTGATGGCGCGCAGTGGCAGGGCAGGTTCTGCCCTGCCACTGCGCGCGAGTGTGCGGGAGTAATGATGCGACAACTCACAAGCCTCGACGCCGCCTTTATCTATATGGAAGGTGACGGCAAACACAACCATCTGACAGGCGTCTACATATACGACCAGTCAACAGTCTCGGGTGGAATGCTGCGCTTCAAGGATATTCTCGCTCACGTGGAAGAAAGGCTGCAGCATTCACCGGTCTTTCGCCAAAAGTTGTTGCCTGTGCCGATGAGCATGGACTACCCCTATTGGGTCGATGATCCTGATTTCGATGTGGAGTTTCATGTTCGCCACATTGCCCTCCCCAGGCCGGGAGATTGGCGTCAGTTCTGCATTTTGGTTGCACGGCTACATTCGCGGCCCCTGGATATGACCCGGCCGGCCTGGGAGATGTACATTGTCGAGGGGCTGGACAATATCGATCACCTCCCTTCGGGTTGTTTTGCGGTGGTGTCAAAGTATCATCACGCGGCAGTTGACGGTGCGACCGGCGTGGAATTGCTGGGAGCGCTCAATGACACTACCAGTGACGCTTCCTCTTCTTCGAAGTCGCGCAGGGCGCGGTACCAGCCCGCGCTCGCCCCCGCACGTTTTTCCCTGATGCGCAAAGCTCTTTGGAACAACCTTCGCCAGCCTTTTTTGCTGACCCGCTCTGTGTCGCTTACGCTGCCTCCGGTTGCGCGCTACTTCCTGGGACGGATCAGGACTGGTGCCGGAGAGCGCCTGCCTGTGCCCGACACCCGTTTCAACGGCAAAGTATCGGCTCACAGAGTGTTTGAAGGCCGTGAATTTGACCTCGGTATCTTTCGTGCGATCAAAAATGCCGTGCCCGGGACAACAGTCAATGATGTGGTTCTGGCAGTGGTTGCTGGTGCCTTGCGTCGATTTCTCCGGGAGCATGATGAGTTGCCTGAAGCTCCTCTGGTGGCCGCGGTGCCCATTAGCAGTCGTGGCGAGCATGATGACAGCCCCGGCAATCAGGTGACCATTATGACATGTGCACTGGCCACGGATGTGGATGAACCGCGGCAGCGCCTGCTGAACATCAATGCTTCAACACGAAGTTCGAAAGCAACTGTAAATGCCATTGGTGCACGGCAAATGACCGATATTCAGAAGCACTTGCCCTCGGCGACGCTGGCTCTTGTTGGTCGTCTGGTGAACGGGATGGCATTGGGTTCAAGAGCACGTTTTTGTAATGTCGTGGTGACGAACGTGCCTGGTCCGCAGATTCCACTGTATTTCTGTGGCGCGCGCATGGTTGGTTCCTGGGGTTGCGGGCCAGTGACCGACGGGGTTGGTCTGTTGATTCTGGCCACCAGTTATCATGGCAAGATGTTTATTTCATTGAGTTCCTGCCGGGAGATGCTTCCGGAAATCGCCGAGTTGGCCAAGCATATGCAGATAGCCTGCGATGAACTTGTGACAGCCTGT
>JBKDZQ010000230.1:0-7038 GCA_047971325.1 Parahaliea sp. | reverse complement strand
TCCCAGTCCTCCTTGCCCTGATCATCGGGACCCGGGAAAGCGTAACTGGAACACCCGGCCTCGTAATAAGGCTCACAGGCATCCGATGTCGAGTTAAACTGAACCAGCGCGTCCTTTTCCTCATAGGTGTAACGCAAGCCCAGGTTTAACGTCCATGCTTCACTCAGCGAGAGGTTATTATTGACAAAAACACCATAGCTGTACTGCTCCTGTTCGCCTCCTCCCCCACTGAGAAGCGCGCCATTCGCCAACAGGTTGGCCTGCGTGCTGGCCACATCCTGATCGAAGTAGTACAGCCCGGCCGTCAAAGCCCAGTTGTCATTTACCTTACCGGAGTATCGAAGTTCGTTGCTGTACTGCTTAATCTCAAGTGCGCCAATCGGATGAACCGCCGTGAAGATATAACCATCCAGATCGAGTCGCTGGCTTTGATCCACTTTCCGGTATCCGAAAATGTTCGTTATGGTACCGTCGCCAAGACCCACATCCACGTTGGCCTCGATAGTAGCGGACTCCCATTCAATTTTCACAAATCCCGGCTCATTGATCTCTACATCAAAACTGTCTTTGTCCAGATTTGCACTTCCGCCGCGGCCCTGAACGGCGGGACCATCGGCATCGGTTTTGCCTTTTTCCAGACGAATAACCAGCTCGGAGCTTTCCGTGGGCGTCCAGCGTATACTGGGCCGAAAGAAATACGTTTCATCCTTGCCGATCTCTTTCCCGTCATAGTCATTTTCAAACCATCCGTCATCATCCCGGTAGTAGCCCACCAGACGGGTCGACAGCTTGTTATCGATGATTGGCAAGGTCACTCCACCGGCTACAATCTTGTTCAACCCGGTTTCAACAGACATCTTGATATTTGCTTCAAATTCATCACCGGGCTTCCTGGTATTTACAAGAACAGCTCCGCCAGATACGTTACGTCCGAACAAAGTGCCCTGCGGCCCGCGTAAAACCTCAATGGACTCAAGATCGAAGGTATCCATTACCACGCCAATCGTGGTACCCATATACACACCATCGACAAACAGTCCCACAGTGGGCTCTACCGAAATGACCGAACTGTTGGAGCCGTAGCCCCGAATGGAAAAATTGGCAACACCTTTGGTAATACCATTCGAGTCCAGAGAAACGTTGTGCATTCTGAAGCTCATCCCTACGACATCCCATATCAGCATCGCTTCCAGCAGGAAACCACCAAAGGCACTCATGGCGATCGGGACTTCCTGCACGGACTCTCCGACGCTTTTTTTGGTAGCGGTTACAACAACTTCTTCCAACAGCACATTGACATTGCTACGCGCTTGTGCAAAGTCCGCATTCAAACCGGATGCCAGTATCAGAGAGGTCATTATCGGGCTTAATGCGAACGAAATAACACAATTACGGGACATAGGATTTTCCCTCTCATATTTATCATATTCACAGACAAGATTTACTTGTTTGACAAGTAGAGCATTCATTATCATAGCTTTCGCTCTTTCACTGACCGGCTATTCAGGCGTAATCTCATACTCCCCGACACACAGTATTTCTCTTGACTTGCTAAATAAAAAACCAAACGTATGGTAGGTTTATGATTGCCCAATAATAAAAGGTTTGTCAATAATAAATTTCTGCCAGTGCTGCAATAAGTCAGTGGCGGGGTCCATGTGCGTATCTGGCGCAAGGCTCCGGATGGAAGAATTCTCGTCAACCTCGACGAATTCGAGCGCTGGGTCGAAAGTGATATCGGTGCCACCGCACACTAAGTAGCCTCAAATCCCCGCAAGAATAGAATGCAGACCACTGGCTTCAATACGCTCATTGAGCGTATACTGCTTTCGGTATTCACCAAGCCCGGGTAACCCGCAACACAAGAAAGACACCCTGGCCGGCACGAAAAAGCAGAGTCCGACGCCCGTGGAGATCCGCGAGGCACGCATGAATTCAGGGTTAACCCAGACGGAGGCGGCGCAAACCGTACAGGCCTCCTTGCGCGGGTGGCAGCAATGGGAGGCCGGTGACCGCGCAATGCCACCGGGGCTGTTCGAGCTATTCATGCTCAAGACAGGCCAGTGGCCACTCGACAATAACGTGGAGACGTAAGTAGCGAGGATAATTCAGATGGCAGGCACAGCAGCTACGAAAACAGGGTTCCCCGGCATCGAAATTCATGGCAGGTCGATTCGCGTCGCCTTTATGCACAAGGGTGTTCGCCACCGCCCTACCCTGGGCCGAAACCGCTTCATCGATATCCTCTTGCCGGAGGATATCCAACAATTGCGCGCCGACCTGATCGCCACCAAGGCAGTTTCAACCGTCAACCACTACCTTGCCGCCTTCTCGGGCTTTCTCTACTGGTACAGAGTCCCCCAGAGAGCTGGATCGTATCTGGGAGCGCATGCAAAATATGCCCCAAATTTGCTCCAAAGAGTAGCGGTATAACTTATAAGTGATTGTTTTTATGACCAATATTGAGAACACGTCGCACACGCCCATGATGCAGCAATACCTGCGCATCAAAGCCGAGCATCCCCGGGAGTTGGTGTTCTACCGCATGGGGGATTTCTACGAGCTGTTCTACGACGACGCCAAGAAGGCGGCGGAGCTTCTGGACATCACCCTCACCGCCCGCGGTAAATCGGGGGGTGAGCCGATCCCCATGGCAGGGGTGCCCTATCACGCCGCTGAAGGCTACCTGGGGCGACTGGTGCGAGCGGGAGTGTCGGTGGCCATTGCCGAGCAGATTGGCGATCCGAATGAAAGCAAAGGGCCGGTGGAGCGCAAGGTGGTGCGCATCGTCACGCCCGGCACCCTCAGTGACGAATCCCTGCTGACCGAGCGGGTGGACAACCTGCTACTGGCAGTGAACAGCCGCGGCGGGCACTTCGGCATCGCCTACCTGGACCTGGCCAGCGGCCGCTTTCGCGCGCTGGAAGTGGAGGGTGAGGAAGCCCTGGCCAGTGAATTACAGCGGCTGAACCCGGCTGAAACCCTGCATATCGACAACCTCCACCTGCCGGTGGTCACCGCCCGCCGCGGCGCCCGCGGCCAGCCGGAATGGGAATTCGACGTCGCCAGCGCCCGCCGCGCCCTCAACAACCAGTTCCAGAGCCACGATCTCAAGGGCTTCGGCTGCGATCACCTGGCGCTGGCTATCGGCGCCGCCGGCTGCCTGCTGCAGTACGTGAAGGACACCCAGCGCTCCAGCCTGCCCCACATCCGCGCCATCAGCCACGAGAGCCGGGCGGAGAGTGTGATTCTCGACGCCGCCACCCGGCGCAACCTGGAGATCGACGTCAATCTGGCCGGCGGCGACAGCAATACCCTGTTGTCAGTGCTGGACAGTGGCGTCACCGCCATGGGCAGCCGCCTATTGCGGCGCTGGCTGCACCGGCCGCTGACCGATGTCGCGATATTGCAGCAGCGGCAGGAGGCGATCTGCGCGCTGTGCGAGAACTACCAGTACGAGCCGGTGCGCGCCGCCCTCAAGCCCATCGGCGACATGGAGCGCATCCTGTCCCGGGTGGCCCTGCGCTCGGCACGGCCGCGGGACCTGTCGCGGCTGTGCGCCTCGCTGGCGGCACTGCCCGGGTTGCGCGACGCACTAGAAGGCTGCCGGGCGCCCCTGCTGGGCGGGCTGTCGCAGCAGGCCGGCGACTACCCGGCGCTGGTGGAGCTGCTGCAGCGAGCCATCATCGACAACCCGCCAGTGGTGATTCGCGACGGCGGGGTGATCGCCGAGGGCTACGACGTGGAGCTGGACGAATTGCGCCAGATCAGCGGCAACGCCGGCGACTACCTGCTGGAGATCGAGCAACGGGAGCGGGCGGCCACCGGCATCTCCACCCTGAAGGTGGGCTACAACCGCGTGCACGGCTACTACATCGAGATCAGCCGCGGCCAGTCGGACCAGGCGCCGGCCAGCTATATGCGGCGCCAGACCCTGAAGAACGCCGAGCGCTTCATCACCCCGGAACTCAAGACCTTCGAGGACAAGGCCCTGTCCAGCAAGAGCCGCGCGCTGGCGCGGGAAAAGGCGCTCTATGACGAGTTGCTGGAACGCCTGAACGAGGAACTGGGGCCGCTGCAGGACAGCGCCGCTGCGGTGGCGGAGATCGACGTGCTGGCCAACCTCGCCGAGCGAGCCGACAGCCTGCGCCTGTGCCGCCCGACCTTCTGTGAAGAACCGGTGTTCGAGGTCAGCGCTGGCCGCCACCTGGTGGTGGAGCAGGTGCTGGAAGAGCCCTTTATCGCCAACGACACCCTGCTCGATGACCAGCGCCGCATGCTGCTGATCACAGGTCCCAACATGGGCGGCAAGTCCACCTACATGCGCCAGAACGCGGTCATCGCCCTGCTGGCCCACATTGGCAGTTTCGTGCCCGCCTCCCAGGCCAGGCTGGCCCCCATCGACCGTATTGTCACCCGCATCGGCTCCTCCGACGACCTGGCCTCGGGCCGTTCAACCTTCATGGTGGAGATGACCGAGACCGCCAATATCCTGCACAACGCCACCCCCCGCAGCCTGATACTGATGGACGAGGTGGGTCGCGGCACCAGCACCTTCGATGGCCTGAGCCTGGCCTGGGCGGCGGCGCTGGCGCTGGCGCGGGAGGTCAGGGCCTTCACCCTGTTCGCCACCCATTACTTCGAAATGACCGCCTTGCCCGAACAGTGCGCGACCATGGCCAACGTGCACCTGGACGCCACCGAACACCAGGATCATGTGGTGTTCCTGCACAATATCCAGGAAGGACCCGCCAACCGCAGCTTTGGCCTGCAGGTGGCAAAGCTGGCCGGTATTCCGGCACCGGTGCTGGCGGCGGCCCGGGACAAACTGGCGGAGCTGGAAAGCGGCAAGACAGCGCCCCCCACGGTGGCAGTGCCGGCGACACCCACCCAGGTGGACCTGTTTGCCAACGGTCCGCCCCATCCGGCAATCAGCGCCCTGGAAGGGCTGGACATCGACGGTCTCAGCCCCCGACAGGCCCTGGAAACCCTCTATCGCCTGCGCGCCCTGGTGGACTAGGCTGCGGAGCAGAAACGCTTTAATTTCAGTCTCTTAACCGGTATACTGCCCGCCCTTTTTTCCAACTGGCCCGAGTAACGGCAAGAACCCATAGGCGTAGCGGCATGACATTTGTTGTTGGCGAAGACTGTATCAAGTGCAAACACACCGACTG
Source organism: Parahaliea sp. (assembly GCA_047971325.1). Taxonomy (GTDB): domain Bacteria; phylum Pseudomonadota; class Gammaproteobacteria; order Pseudomonadales; family Halieaceae; genus Parahaliea. The sequence goes on along the minus strand of JBKDZQ010000230.1, from coordinate 1,864 downwards.
CGTGGAAGTTTGCCCGGTCGACTGCTTTTACGAAGGCCCGAACTTCCTGGTGATTCATCCCGACGAGTGCATCGACTGCGCCCTGTGCGAACCGGAGTGCCCGGTGGATGCGATTTTCTCCGAGGACGAACTGCCACAGGACCAGCAGGTCTTCCTGGAACTGAACGCCGAGCTGGCGGAAATCTGGCCCAACATCACCGAGATGAAGGAGGCCCCGCCGGACGCCGAGGAATGGGCCGGCAAGCCGAACAAGCTGGAACTGCTGGAGCGCTAGCCAGCCCCAGGCTGCTCAGCTACCGAACAGCGCCTCGCTGGTCAGCCCCTCGGTTTCCATCTTGCAGCGCAGACGGCGCAGCGCATCCACCTGGATTTGCCGCACCCGCTCCCGGGTCAGGCCAATCTCGCGCCCGACCTCTTCCAGGGTGCTGCTCTCGTAGCCGCGCAGGCCAAAGCGGCGAGACACCACCTCGCGCTGTTTCTCGCTGAGTTCGTCGAGCCACAGATTGATACTGATACGGATGTCGTCCTCCTGCAGCAGCTGGGAGGGGTCCGACATCTGGGTGTCGGCAATGGTATCGACCAGGGTCTTGTCCGAATCCGGTCCCACTGGCCGGTCGATAGAGGCCACCCGCTCGCTCAGGCCGAGCAGGCGTTTGACCTCCTCCACCGGCTTGTCGAGCATGTCGGCGATTTCCTCGGCACTGGGCTCGTGATCCAGCTTCTGGGTCAGTTCCCGAGCGGCACGCAGATAGACATTGAGTTCCTTGACCACGTGAATCGGCAGGCGAATGGTGCGCGTCTGGTTCATGATGGCGCGCTCGATGGTCTGGCGTATCCACCAGGTGGCGTAGGTGGAAAAGCGAAAGCCGCGTTCCGGGTCGAATTTCTCCACCGCGCGGATCAGGCCGAGATTGCCCTCCTCGATCAGGTCCAGCAGGCTCATTCCACGGTTGAGGTAGCGGCGGGAAATCTTCACCACCAGCCGCAGGTTGCTTTCGATCATGCGACTGCGGGCGGCCGCATCCCCTTTCAAGGCCAGGCGGGAAAAATACTTTTCCTCTTCGGCGCTGAGCAGGGGGGAGTAACCGATTTCCTTGAGGTATAGCTGGGTTGCGTCCAGTGACTTTTCAGCAGGGCGGCGTGCCTTGGCACGATCAAAGGCGGCATCGTCGTCAGTGTAATCCTGACCCTGGCCATCGCCCTCCATCTCAAGGGGCAGGGAATCGGCGGGTAATGCATCGACAAGGGATAGGGCTGGTTTTCTCCTGGTGCCTGTCGACTTGCGAACACTGGAAATCCGTTTCGAGCAGGAATTGGCAGGCGTATCCAGATCCATGGTCATACCTCACACTTCATCCATTAGTTTTAAAGTAATTGAGAGTGTTTTTCACTGGTGCCACAGCCTACCGCGAAGCCCGTGACCAGTTCAAGCTTGCGCGGTTTTCTTTTTCACCTAGCGTTGCAGACCAGCCGGCATCAGTAAGTTACTTACTACTAATTTTTACTATTGCAGAAGGCGATGCCAGGCCTCGAGGCTCACGGGCAGGGCAACCAACACACGAGCACCCCCGGCAATGTCAGCGTTTGGGCAACGTAAACACCCAGCCAACAGCAGGATTGCCCCTTAGACAGTGTCGTCACAAGAATTTTAGCCATAACACCAGGCAACGAATCTGGATGGCGGCGAGAAATGATTGGGCATTCTTCGCATAGCGTGTTGCTATGCCCTCCAACCCTTCAGGTGCAGAAAGGCATTTTCAACCCAATGACGCCATCGATACAAAGTCTTGTCGTAGGAGCGTTGCTCCTTCCGATTCCGCTTTGGCGGAATCACCGGCTTGATCGTGTGGGTGTCGCAGTGCGC